>JACCZX010000023.1 GCA_013695705.1 Burkholderiaceae bacterium
GGTGCAGCGCAATCCTGAGACCGACATTCTGCTCGACCCCCGCTTTCGTGGAAAATAGGCGATATAGCGTCGGATCAGAGGGGTGAGGTGAAGCGTTGGGCGATCCTGTTGTCGTGTGCAATCGCAAGCGCGGCCGGCGCGCAGGGAAGCGGTGAGCTCTATATCGCGGGCGCTAACTTCGATTTCGCACAAGCGGTCGAGCGTGCGGTCGCTCAGCATCCCGCCAGCTCCAAATTTTTTGTGCTCGCTACCGGCGATGCAGTGCGCGGCTTATCGGTAGTGGCGTCACCCGAGCTGGTCGAAGCGCGCGGCGTGGGTGCGGCGCGCGGCGCGGTTTACCTGGTGTGCCGGCGCGATATCGAACGCGAGCTGTTCAGACTGACGGATCTCGTATCCGGCGTGGTCGCAGTGCGCGGCTGGCCGCCAGCGGGCAGCAGTGAGTTGCCCAGCGGCTCCAACTATTACCCGGGTGAAGATCCCGCGACTTTGCCGAAGTCGACGGAATTGCTGCGTCGCTTGCGTTCGACGTGTAGTTGAAAGCGCGCCACCAGTGGCGCATCGCGCTCAAGCCGACTGCAGCTTCCGTCTCAAGATTTCGTTTACTTGCTGCGGATTGGCTTTGCCGCGCGTCGCTTTCATCGCCTGACCCACTAACGCGTTGAACGCTTTTTCCTTGCCGGCGCGAAATTCGTCGATCGATTTTGCGTTGGCGGCGAGCACCTGGTCGACAATTTTTTCAATCTCCGAAGCGTCAGAGATTTGTTTCAGGCCGCGCGCTTCGATCACCGCGTCTGCAGTATCTCCCTGCCTTTGCCACAACGCGGCGAACACTTCCTTGGCAGCTTTGTTGTTGATCGTGCCGTCGGCAACGCGCGCCAGCAACTGCGCGATCTGCGCGGGCGAAACCGGCGCCCGGTCGATCGACAGTCCCGAATCGTTCAAGTGCGCGGAGAATTCACCCATCACCCAGTTGGCCGCAACTTTCCTGTCGACCGTGAGGCGGGCCAGCGCTTCGAAGTAGGCTGCAAGCCCGCGCGATGCCGTAAGCAGCTGTGCGTCGTGCGCGGGCAATCCGTATTCACGTACGAAGCGGTCGCGCATCGAGCCGGGCAGCTCGGGCAACGCGTCGCGCACCTGCGCGATCCATTCTTTGGCGATCGCAAGCGGCAGCAGGTCGGGGTCCGGAAAATAACGATAGTCCATCGCGTCTTCCTTGCTGCGCATCGGGCGTGTCTCGTCGCGCTCGGGGTCGTACAAGCGCGTTTCCTGCACCACGGTGCCGCCGTCTTCGATCAGCTCGATCTGGCGGCGCGCTTCAAATTCGATCGCGCGCTCGAGAAACCGGAAGCTGTTCAAATTCTTGATCTCGCAGCGCGTGCCGAGCGTCCCGTCGCCGACGTGCCGCACCGATACATTGGCGTCGCAGCGGAAGCTGCCCTCCTGCATGTTGCCGTCACACACGTCGAGCCAGATGACCAGCGCGTGCATCGCTTTGGCGTACGCCACCGCTTCGGCGGCGGAGCGCATTTCGGGTTCGGACACGATCTCGAGCAGTGGCACGCCGGCACGGTTCAGGTCGATGCCCGACATGCCTGCCGCGCCACTGTCTTCGTGCAGCGATTTGCCGGCGTCTTCCTCCAGATGCGCGCGCGTCAGCTTGACCGTTTTGATATAGGGCTGACCGGTCTTCGGTTGCACCACGAACGTGAGTGCGCCACCTTTAACAACCGGCGACTCGAACTGGCTGATTTGATAGCCCTTCGGCAGATCGGGATAGAAGTAGTTCTTGCGCGCAAAAATACTGTGCTCGGCCACTTGCGCGCCGATTGCAATACCGAAGCGAATCGCACGCTCCACCGCGCCTCGATTCAACACCGGCAGCGTGCCGGGCAGCGCCAGGTCGACTGCGCTGGCTTGCGAGTTTGGCTCAGCGCCGTAGGCAGTAGATGCGCCTGAAAAAATCTTGCTCGCGGTTGTCAGCTGTGCGTGCGTTTCGATACCGACGACGATTTCCCATTGTGTGGGCATCGGCTAATGCAACGTCGTAGTCGTGTTTTCGTTGAGCACCCGGCGCGCCTCGCGCTGCTCGTGGCAGTGAGTGTCCCAGGCGGCCTGGGCCATCGTGCGGTGCTGCTGCGCCTGCGACGCTTGCTGCACGCTGTCGAGCGCAGCCGCCATGTTCTCGTGCACGATGGCGCGAATTTCGGCCGGCGCCGTTTCGTCAAGGCGCCGCAGCGAAGCCACCGCCTGCGCATACCCGGCATCCACCTGGCCGAGCTGCAGCAGGCAATTCGCACGATCGGCCATTGCTACCGTTACTTCGTGCAAGAAACCGTCGCCCTCGCATTGGGGCAAATGGAGGTCGTAAAGTTCAAGCGCTTGCTTATATTGTTTCTGCAGGATGTGCATTTCCGCAAGTAGCAGGTGATCGAGGCAGGTCGCGGGACCATCGGGGATTTGCGCTGCGTAGTCGATGCATTGGCGCAGCAGCGCGATGGCGTCCTTGACGGTCCGCTTATCGGGCGCGCCGATTGCCGCCAATTGGCGCGCGTGCGCGGCTTTGGCAACGGCCGCGCGGTGCATCCAGCTGGCCATCGCAATTTCGTCATCGAGATCCTTGACGACGTCGTGCGCTGCGCGGTAAAGCCGGTACGCGGCTTCATGGTCGTGCGCATCCTGGTGCAGCGATGCCAGCGCCAGCGATGCGCGGTAGCGCGCTTCATGCGTCGCATCGCCATTCCCCAGCACCGATCTCGCGTGCGTCAGAGCGGCACGAACGTCGCCCTCTCGCTGCATGAACAGCGCAAGCGCAGACTCGCACTCGGCTATCAACCTTTGATCATTGGAAAGCCGTGCCTGACTCAGCGCTGCGTACATCTCACGCCGAGCGTCGCCAAAACGTTTCGAGAAATAGGTGTCAATGGCGCGCACATACGCGAACCGCAGCTTCAATTGCCGCGGTGCGCCGGGCGGCATCTGCCGTTCGGCATCTGCCAACGTTCGCTCGGCTTCCGCGACGCGCCCCAGGCGTGCCAGCAACACTGCGCGATCCTGCAGCAAGCGGATTCGATCGACGATGTGTGCGGCCGCAGCGACGCTTCGTTGATTGGCCTGTAGCAGTCGCTGCGACATGATTAAAAACCGGCCGGCCGGCGCAGGTGCCAATCGGTGGCGCGCTGATACGCGTGCGCGATCCCGAGCATGCGTGCTTCGTCGAAATAATTGGCGATCAATTGCAGGCCGACGGGTCGTTTGCTGTTGACCGGCCCGACGCCGAAGCCGCACGGAATGCTCATCGACGGTATGCCCGCCAGACTGCCCGGCACCGTGTAGTAATCGGCCATGTACATCGCGACCGGATCGGCCGCTTTCTCCCCGAAGGCGAACGCTACGCTCATCGTTACGGGCCCGGCGATCACGTCACAACGGGAGAACGCCCGGGTGAATTCGTCAGCGATAATCCGGCGCACTTTTTGCGCCTTGATGTAATAGGCGTCGTAGTAACCGTGCGACAGCACGTAGGTTCCGATCAGAATGCGGCGCTTGGGCTCGGCGCCGAAGCCTTCCGCGCGCGACTTCTTGATCATGTCTGCGAGATCGGTGTAGTGCGCCGCGCGATGGCCGTAGCGCACGCCGTCGAAGCGCGACAGGTTGCTCGACGCTTCAGCGGGCGCCACCACGTAGTACACCGGGATTCCCAGCTCAGCATTCGGCAGCGATATGTCTACCAGGATGGCGCCCAGACGCTGATACTCGGCGAGCGCTTCGCGCACCGCAGCCTCGACGTCGGGCTGCAACAACTTGCCGAAAAACTCCTGCGGCACGCCGATCCGCACCCCCTTGACGTCGAGGTCAAGGTTGCGCGTGTAATCCTCGCGCGGCCGGTTTACGCTGGTCGAATCCTTCGGATCGAAGCCCAGCATGTGATTGAACACCAGTGCGGCATCCTCGGCCGAACGGGTCATCAAGCCGGCGGTATCGAGGCTCGAAGCGAAGGCGATCATTCCCCAGCGCGACGGCCGCCCGTAGGTTGGCTTGGTACCTGTGATGCCGGTGAAAGCCGCCGGCTCGCGAATCGAACCGCCGGTATCGGTTGCGGTTGCCACCGGTGCCAGACGCGCCGCGACTGCGGCTGACGAGCCGCCGGATGAGCCGCCGGGCACCGCGCCGGTATCCCACGGATTCAGCACGTTGCCGAACGCGCTGTTTTCGTTCGACGAGCCCATCGCAAACTCGTCGCAATTGAGCTTGCCCAGCGTCACCATGCCGGCTCGCGCCAGGTTGTCGACGACCGTAGCGTCAAACGGACTTCGATAGCCGCGCAAGATCTTGCTCGCCGCGGTGGAACAGAAATCCCTGGTCACGAAAATGTCCTTGTGCGCGATCGGCACGCCCGTCAGTGGAGTTACAGCTTCCTGTGCGGCCAGGCGTGCATCTGCAGCCGCCGCCTGTGCCAGCGTGACTTCGGGACGAACGTCCAGAAACGCATTCAAATCCTGGTGCGATTCAATGCGATCTAGGTGTGCCTGCGCCAGCTCCACCGCCGATATTTGCTTGCTCTTCAGAGCCCGCGACAGCTGCGCCAGCGACTGGTGCGCTACCTCCATCATTACTCGACCACGCGCGGGACCATGAACAGCCCGCCCAGTTGTTCGGGCGCATTCGCGACGATGGCCGCTCGTTGATCAATTTCGCTGACGACGTCGTCGCGCAGCCGGGCGCTGCCACCAAGTGGATCGGCCATCGGCTCCACGCCCGCGGTGTCGACCGCTTGCATGCGTTCGATCATGCCGAAAATATCGACCAGCTGCGCCAGCGTCTGCCGCGCTTCTTCGTCGGTGATGTCAATGCGCGCCAGATGCGCGATACGCCGAACCTGTTCGAGATCGAGTGACATGCGCGCGGGATAGGGTTGCGGGAGGGTAGCCGAAGAATTACAAGCGGGAAAAATAGGGGTAATCGAGAAGATCAGAAGTGAAAAAAGTTTATCATTCGCTCCACTTCGAGCTTAGGCAACTCAGTTTAGTCACTGCTGCCTCACTGTCACATGTTCGGTTTTCTTCGCAGCTACTTCTCCAACGACCTCGCGATCGACCTTGGCACCGCCAACACGCTGATCTACGTGCGCGGCAAAGGCATCGTTCTCGACGAACCTTCGGTCGTCGCAATCCGTCAGGAAGGCGGGCCCAACGGCAAGCGCACGATTCAGGCGGTCGGCAAGGAAGCCAAGCAGATGCTAGGCAAAGTGCCAGGCAACATCGAGGCGATCCGGCCGATGAAAGACGGCGTGATCGCCGATTTCACCGTGACTGAACAGATGCTGAAGCAGTTCATCAAGATGGTGCATCCGTCGACGCTTTTTGCGCCTAATCCACGCATCATCATTTGCGTACCGTGCGGCTCGACCCAGGTCGAGCGGCGGGCAATCAAGGAGTCGGCCGAAGCAGCGGGTGCATCGCAGGTATTTTTGATCGAAGAGCCGATGGCCGCGGCGATCGGGGCCGGCTTGCCGGTGTCCGAAGCGTCGGGCTCGATGGTAGTAGATGTCGGCGGCGGCACCACCGAGGTCGGCGTGATCTCGCTCGGCGGCATGGTTTACAAAGGCTCCGTGCGCGTTGGCGGCGACAAGTTCGATGAGGCGATCATCAACTACATCCGCCGCAACTACGGCATGCTGATCGGCGAGCCGACCGCGGAGACGATCAAGAAGCACATTGGCTCGGCGTTTCCGGGCTCGGAAGTGCGCGAGATGGAAGTCAAGGGCCGCAACCTGTCCGAGGGAATTCCGCGCAGCTTTACGATCTCGAGCAACGAGATTCTGGAAGCACTGACCGATCCTCTGAACCAGATCGTGTCGAGCGTGAAAATCGCCCTCGAACAAACTCCTCCCGAACTCGGCGCCGATATCGCCGACCGCGGCATGATGCTGACCGGCGGTGGCGCCCTGCTGCGCGATCTCGACCGCCTGCTGATGGAAGAAACCGGGCTGCCGGTGGTGGTGGCCGAAGAACCGCTGACCTGCGTTGTGCGCGGCTGCGGCATCGCGCTCGAGCGGATGGACAAGCTCGGAACCATCTTCGCGACCGGCTGACGCTGCGGTTGGCGACGCGTGGCTCATGTCCCTTTCGTCGCTGTTCGCTAACTGGTCGCGCAAAAGTTGAGGTGTACTTTTGCGCGAGACGTTTGATGGCCCGCCGCCGCTGTTCAATCAGGGCGTCTCTGCGCGAGCGCGCCTAGCGTTCTTCTCGTTTTGCGCGGTGGCGCTGATCATCATCGATTCTCGCGTGCGCATGCTCGAAACGGTGCGCGTCGGACTCGGTGTCGTCCTGTACCCGATGCAGCAGGCGTTGCTGGTGCCGAGCCGCCTGACCGACGCGGTCAATAGTTACTTTACGTCGGTCACCAGCCTGACGCGCGAGAACGAGCAGCTCAAGCGCAAGCAGTTCGAGAATGCTCAGTGGCTGCAGCAAGCGCGCGAACTCGTCGTGGAGAACGAGCGTTTGCGCAACTTACTCGGCGCGCGCCAGAAAGTCAGCAACGTGACGGTGCTGGCCGCCGTCCTGTACGAATCGCGCGACCGTTTTTCGCGCAAGCTGGTGCTGCATGCGGGCACCAAGGACGGCATTCGGGCCGGCAGCCCCGTGATTGACGAGGCCGGCGTGGTCGGTCAGGTGACGCGTACGTTCAACGACACTTCCGAAGTCACGCTGCTTACGGACAAGGATCAATCAATCCCGGTGCAGATTCTTCGCAACGGGTTGCGCGGCGTAGCTTTCGGCGGCGCGGAACCCGGCACCCTTGACCTGCGCTTCATGGCGCCCAATGCGGACGTTGTCGACGGCGACGTCGCCACCACCTCGGGGCTTGACGGGGTGTATCCGTCCGGGCTGATGGTGGCGACTGTTAGCCGCGTCGAGCGAGTCGCGAAGGATCAGTTCGCGCGCATTGTGATGACTCCGATGGCTGGCGTCGAGAGCAACACTCATTTGTTGGTGTTGCTGGTCGAACCGGCCAAGCTGCCTGCGATGCCCGCGGCGGCGGCAACGGTTGTGCCGCCGCGCAAGGGCGCACGCAAGTGACGCGCAGGATGGTGCGCCGATGAGCACGAAGTCGACGACCCGCTCCCGCGGGTGGTTCAGCAGCACGTTCGCCCTGCGTCCGACGGATCCGGTTGAAATTCCGGGCACGCGAATGGGTTACCGGCCGCAATACCTGCTGCGTCCGGCCAATCCGCTGTTCATCTGGGCGTCGTTACTCATTGCACTGGTCATCAACCTGCTGCCGTGGGGTCGCACGCCGTTCGTGCCCGACGTGCTCGCCATCGCGCTCGTGTTCTGGAATATTCACCAGCCGCGCAGAGTCGGTATTGGTACCGCATTCGCTTTCGGATTGCTGATGGACGTGCACGAGGGCGCGCTCTTCGGTGAGCACGCGCTGGCGTACACGCTGATTTCGTATGGTGCGATCACGCTGCATCGGCGCATCCTGTGGTTCCCGCTCGGGGCACAGGCGCTGCATATCCTCCCGTTGTTATTGATCGCGCAGCTGGCGTCGGTTGGGGTCCGCATGTGGGTCGGCGGCACCTGGCCTGGATGGATGTACTTCGGCGACGGCGTGGTCGGTGCAATTTTGTGGCCGCTTATCGCGTGGCTGCTGCTTGCACCGCAGCGGCGGCCGACCGAGCGGGACGCGACGCGGCCGCTGTAGGAAGCGCTCCTCGTGTACGCGACGGCTTCGCCGGCGCACGTGCACTCGTCGCGATTAGTAGTGCGCCGCCCTCCGGGCGGCCGCGCGGGCGGCGCAATTACAAGAGCAAAGGGTGAGTAGTCGTCTTGCGCGCGATTGCGACCGGTTACTTTGCAACGAGCGCCCAGACTACGCAGTACTTGGCTTCCTTCGGATTGACTCCGCCGAAACACGAAGCGCCGTTGTCAGTGCGATCGGGTATGTCGGCGCGTGGAAACATGCGGCGAAGCTCTTGCATTGACGGTGTGCGGGTTTGTATTGCGACCGAATGATTGAGCACCTTCATGTCGCGCGAAATCAGAAACCCGAGCAGCAATCCCTCCGGCGCGGCGCCCGGTTCGACCATCGCCGGATAAAACTCGCGTGCCCAGGCAATCATGTTGTCTGCGCTTGGGCCTGAAAGTCCTTCCATGGCGGTGAAGACGTCTTCCCGCGTTTTGGCCTGATTGACGGCACGCAGCAGCGCGAGGAAATTCGTCTTGCTGGACAGCGGACCCATGAATACCGCGGAATTGTCCAGGCGCGGCGCGACGATCACCGTGCGCGGTTCCATCCGGGATCCACCAAAAAATGGCAGCGCTGCGGCCTCGGCGCTTCCGGTCTCGACCGTATACACGGCGAAGTTCTGATTCATAAAGCTCGCCACTTCCGGATCGTTCAAGACGTTGTTGGTGAAGGCTGCGAACGCGGCCGACGAGTCCCGAAAGATGACGATTCGGTCGCCGTTGAAGCGCTGGTCTGTCGCAGATTCCGTGCTTGGCGCGGTGAACGTCGGGCTGGCCGCAAAGCACAGTGTTGAGAAGGCGAGCAGCAGAACAAGAGCACGGCGCATCAGACCTCAGCTGAGTTCGGCAAGCAGCCGCTTTTTACGCTCGTAGCAGGGCCCCCGCAATACCGTGGCGTTGCGCCGCGGCAGCACGACACCTCGCTTATGCTGCGCCAATGCAAAATCAGCATCGGTCGCAAAGGGTGACAAGGCCGTTCTTCTTGCTCGTGAACGGGCTTTTGGCCGTCCTGGCTGGATGCGCTACGCCTTCATCGGACGGCGCGAATCAAGCAGACAAACAATGCAAACGCGAAACGACGACAGGCAGCAATATTCCTCGCTGCGATGACGGAGTTGGCACGGTTACGAAACAGGCGCCGCCTGCCGACCCAGGTCCAGCCACAAGACCCCGCCAGTGAGAAAAGTGGGCTGCTTCTGCGTTCGGCGTGCTACCGGCCGCGTGAAGGGCCCTTTGAACCTCGAATCGATTGATCCAACCGGATACTGATGCCACTTCTTTTGTTGAAGTGACCGCGCCGCGCCTGTCAGCATTTCGCATCGGTCCGCTCGACGTCAACTATGATCCCGCGCCATGGCCTCCAGGCGCATGTTCCGCCGCCGTCGCTCGTCTGCCGACGAGCTTTCGTTCGGGCCCCGCTCGGCGGCGATGCGTAATCCCGAGCGCGAGGTTCATTACTTTCGGATTCGCATTGCAGTAGCGACGGTGTTCGTGCTGGCGGCGTTCATCACGCTGCTCGCGCGTCTGGCGTGGCTGCAGGTCGTCAAGCACGACGCCTATATGGCGCAGGCCGAGCTCAACCGGATCGCGATCTTGCCGGTGGCGCCGAACCGCGGACTGATCAAGGATCGCAACGGCAAGATCATCGCGCGCAACTATTCTGCATACACGCTTGAGATCACTCCCGACGGATTGCGTGAGCACGACAAGACGATCGACGAGTTGGCGCAGGTC
>JACCZX010000024.1 GCA_013695705.1 Burkholderiaceae bacterium
AGCGCCAGGACTTCATCGATCAAATGCAGGTCGCCGGCATCGACACGATCGGCGGTGACCCCGCGGCGCTTTCCACCGCGCTGCAGGAAGAATCGCGCCGCGTCGCTGTCGCGGCCAAGCGGGCTAACTTGAAGGCTGAATGATCGAGTGGGCGCCGCCGGGCTTGAATTGGAATCTGATTACGGCGGCCACCGCGACCGTTGCATTCGTGGCAGGAGGCACGGTCAAGGGCACGCTCGGAGTCGGATTGCCGCTGGTGACGGTGCCGATGCTGTCGCTCGCGATTCCGGTGCCGCTTGCGATTAGCCTGGTCGTGGTGCCAGTGCTTGCGTCGAACATCTGGCAGGCAGTCGACAGCGGCATTTCGGTTTCGGGCGCAAAGCGTTTTGCATCGTTGTCGGTGGCGTTAATGGTGACGACGCTGTTGACGGTGCCTTTGACGCTGGCGATGCCCGAGCGTGTACTCAATGCACTGGTTGCCGCGGCAGTAATTCTCGCAGTGGTGCTGATGTCGATTCGCGTCAAGGTCGTCATTTCGGAGCGGCAAGAGAGAATCGCGTCACCGGTGATCGGCGCGGTATCGGGCGTGATGGGCGGCGTGTCGTCCCTGACCGGCCCCATCATCATCAGTTACGTGATGGCCCTGAAGCTTGGCCGCGAAGAGTTCGTCGGCAGCATGAGCGTGATTTATCTGGCCGGTGCGATTCCGCTGTATGGATCGTTCATCGCCTACGGCCGGTTGGGCCTCACCGAGCTGCTGCTATCGGCCGCGGCGATGATTCCGGTCGCACTCGGTCTCGCGATGGGCAGGGCGCTGCGCGGCCGGCTCAACGAAGCATGGTTTAGGTGGGTCCTGCTGATTTTTCTTTGCATCATTGCGGTGGCGCTGCTGTTCCGATGATGCCGCTGACGATCGCTGCGGCTGCCGACGTTGCGGAAAACGTCCGATCGTTCGAGCTGGCACACGCGAACGGCGCGGAGTTGCCGCCTTTCACTCCCGGCTCTCACGTCAAGGTACAAACGCCAAGCGGCGCTGTGCGCAAGTACTCGCTGTGCAATGCTGCGAGCGAGCGCGATCGCTACATCATCACCGTAAAGCGCGATGCCGCGGGGCAGGGTGGTTCGATGAGCCTGGTCGACAGCGCCGCAGTCGGTGATGTTTTGCCGACATCAGTTCCGGACAATGCCTTTGCGCTGAACGAGTTCGCGCGCAGCTTCATCTTCATTGCCGGCGGCATCGGCATCACGCCGATCATGTCGATGATTCGTTCGCTCGAAGACGCCGCACCGTGGAAGCTCTATTACCTGACGCGTTCTGCGCAAAGCACGGCGTTCATCGACGAGCTATCCGTGCCCGAGCTGCGCGGCCGCGTGACGATTCATCACGACCATGGCGATGTTGCGCAATCGTTCGACCTCTGGCCGGTGCTCGAGCGGCCGAGTTCCGCACACATCTATTGCTGCGGCCCGCGCGGCTTGATGGAATCGGTGCGCGACATGGCAGGTCATTGGCCACATTCGAATGTGCATTTCGAAAGTTTCGACGGTGCCGGGCCGCCGCGGCTGGATGATCGGCCGTTTTCGGTGCGGTTGGCGAAGACCGCGCAAACATTCGAAGTGCCCATCGGCAAAACGATTCTCGAAGTGCTGCGCGCAGGCGGCTGCACGATCGCATCCTCGTGCGAGAGCGGCACCTGCGGCACGTGTCGGACCGGCCTGCTGGCAGGCGAAGCAGACCATCGCGACATGGTGTTGATGCCGGAAGAGATGGACACGCAGATCATGGTCTGCGTTTCGCGCGCGAAGTCAGCCGAGCTCGTGCTCGATTTGTGATGGCGCAGGATCGTGCCCTTCGGCTCGGAGTGGCCGGCCTTGGGCGCGCATTCACGTTGATGTTGCCGACGTTCGTTGCAGACCCGCGCGTCGAATTAATCGCAGCGTGCGATCCCCGGCAGGAAGCGCGCGCGCAGTTTGCTACCGACTTTGGCGCGCCCGCATACGCCAGCATCGAAGAGCTCGCGGGCGACGGCGCGGTCGATGCCATCTACATCGCCAGCCCGCATCAATTTCACGCCGAACACACGCGCACTGCTGCCGACCATGGCAAGCACGTGCTGGTGGAAAAACCGATGGCGCTCAGCCTCGCTGAGTGCGATTCGATGATCGAGAGTTGCCGGCACGCCCGTGTGCAGCTGATCGTCGGCCATTCGCATAGCTTCGATACACCGTATCTAACGGCGCGCGAGATTGTTCAAAGCGGCGAACTTGGCGCCGTCAAAATGATTCACGCGCTCAACTACACCGACTTCCTGTATCGGCCGCGGCGACCGGAGGAGCTCAGCACCGACGCCGGCGGTGGCGTG
>JACCZX010000067.1 GCA_013695705.1 Burkholderiaceae bacterium
GTGGCGATTACCGATGATGGACATTGCGTGCAGAACAACGAGTTGATGCGTCGTGCCGTGGAATACGCGCGAATGGTCGGCGTGCCGGTGCTCGATCATTGTCAGGATTACAACCTCGTCGGCAACGGTGTCGTGCACGAAGGCTATTGGAGCACGCTGCTCGGTCTGCCCGGCTGGCCTTCCGCGGGCGAGGAAGCAATCGTCGCGCGCAACATCCTGCTGGCAGAACTTTGCGATCATCACATTCATTGCCAGCACATCAGCGCGGCGGGGAGCGTTCGCGCCTTACGCGAAGCACGCGCGCGGGGGGTGAAAATCAGCGGCGAAATTTGTCCCCATCACATCGCGTTGAGGGATGAAGCGATTCAGAATTTCGATACGAACTACAAGATGAATCCGCCGCTGCGGGGCGAAGAAGATGTCGCCGCGTTGCTCGCTGGAATCGCCGACGGCACGCTCGACATCCTGGCCAGCGATCACGCGCCGCACGCGAAGTTTGAGAAGGAAGTGGAATTCGATCAGGCGCCTTTCGGCATTCTCGGCCTCGAAACCGAACTGGGGCTGTTCCTTGATCTGCTCGTGCACAAGACGAAAACAATCGAGCTGCCACGCTTGATCGAGATGCTTACGGTCAATCCCGCGCGCCTTTTGCGACTCGAAGCCGGCACGCTCACGTCTGGAGCGCCCGCCGACGTGACGCTGATTGATTCGAACCTGGACTGGACGGTCGATGCGAACGCCTTCGAGACGTTGTCTCGCAACACGCCATTCGACGGTTGGAACCTTAAAGGCCGTGCGGTGCGAACGATCGTTGGCGGGAAGACCGTCTGGAAGCTGTAGCTCTACCCCGTGTAGCCGCCCGAAATGTAACGCTCGAGGTGATCGAGCGTGGCGCTTTGCACCGAGATCACGTGCTTCACCAGATCGCCGATTGAGATCACGCCGCGCAGCTTGCCGTCATCGACCACAGGCAGATGGCGGACGCGTTTGTCGGTCATAAAGCGGAGGCAATCATCCACGCTTTCCTTCGAATCCACAGTGGTGAGCTGCGTGGACATGATCTCCTTCACGAACGTTTCGCGCGAGCGTTTGCCGCGCAGCATCACCTTTCGGGTGTAGTCACGCTCGGAAAGAATGCCGACCAGTTGCTCTTCCTGCACCACCACGAGCGCGCCGATGTTTTTCTCCGCCATCATCGCGATCGCATCGTAGACGGTCGCGTCGGGAGATATCGACCAAATCTCGCCGCTCTTCTGATTGAGGATGGCGTCGATGGTGCCCGTGACGTTCATGCGCTGCGCCCGAAGCAGAACTCCACGCTCCAGGGCCGGCAAACGTACCCAGCCAATTTCCAGCGCGCAAGATTTCTCTCTCGCGTCCGATTGCGGGAACGGCAGCGATGGCGCTCGCCTTCGCTGCCGGAGAGTGTAGAGGCGCGCGTTCAGTTGTAGCGTCGCTACAAAACGCGTCGCGCCCCTATCGCGCTTTGCTCAGCCCAAACTCAAACTCGCATTGCTGCGGCCGCGGGTAGGCCATCTGCGGCGCGCCGAGCGAGAGGCGTAGCGCACGCAAAATCCGGATCCCGCGCTCCAGGCGGTCGGGACGGACGGAGTAGGGAACCGGGAGCAGAGTGCTGCGACGATTACGATAATGTTTCATGCCCGCCATCGTGAAGGGGCGGGTAGGACATTGGCTGTCCCAGCCGGAAACTTTTTTAAAATTTCTCCCCTTGCCGCTACACCCGCATGGCGGTTCAGATGAAGCCATGGCTGCGAAACCTTCCCTTTGTTTGACCCGAAGCGAAAAGGGCGCCTCCCGCCCGCCGCTCCAACGGATGATGCAAATTCATGCGCAGCTCAGGGCCGGCGAGTTTCCGAATTGCCGAAAGATCGCGGAGGAAATCGAGGTCTCGCCAAAGACGATCCAGCGCGACATCGACTTCATGCGCGACCGGCTCGGTCTGCCGATCGCGTACGAGCCGTTGCGTTTCGGTTTTCATTACACGGAAGCGGTCACGAGCTTTCCGAGCATCGAAGTCTCGGAAGGCGAGATCGCGGCACTTTTCGTCGCACAGAAGGCGCTGGCCCAATATCACGGCACGCCCTTTGAGCGCCCCCTCCGGTCCGCCTTCCGCAAGTTGACGGATGGATTGAAGGAGCGTGTCTCGTTCGACTGGAACGACATGGAGGACGCGATCTCTTTCCACAGCGCGGGCGCGAGCGTGGCCGATCTCGAGCTCTTCGAAACTGTCAGCCAGGCGGTGCTGCGGTCTTTCGAGATCGAATTCGAATACCGGAAACTCAAGAGCAATCGCTATGAGG
>JACCZX010000085.1 GCA_013695705.1 Burkholderiaceae bacterium
GGAACCTCGCCGCGAATGCGCTCGTAAAACGCCGACAGATCCCGCACCGGCACGCCGCGCACGCGGCACTCGAGCAGGTCGCGGAGCGGCAGTACGCCACCGCGCTGCTCGCGCACGGCGATCACGACTTCATCCACTTTGAAGCGCTCGACGATCGCCAGCAAGTCGATCGAACGGGGAAAGAACGACGCGCCATGGGCGACTTCACGCAAAACAGCATCATCGTCCGGGCCTGCAGGATAAAAACCGACCACGACAGATCGGCGCGGACCCTTGCTAATTGCCCGTTCGACTGCCAGCGCATCCGGTCCGGTGCCGACAATCAGCACTCGCTGCAAACCCACGCCGGCGCCGAGCACCGCCGATATGGCGGTACGAATCAACACCACGCCGGCCAGTGCATACAGGCTTGCGGTTCCCAGTACTTCGCGCGCGACAGGCCCGCCAGTGACGTAACCGAACAACGAATATGCAATTGGAAAACCCACCGCAAGTACCACTGCGGTACGGGCGAATACGACAGTCAACGACTTCGGTTCACCGACACGGAACAGACTGAAGATGACGCCGAGCGCGGTCATGATCAACGCAAACTGGACGGCGGGCACCAGGACCGATGTCGTGCCGACGCCGTACGGACCCAGGTGTAGATCTGCGGCCAGCAGCATGGTGGTGATACAACACGCGGCAAACACCGCCATTTCGGTCAAGGCTCCGGCCGAAAAGCGCCGACGCGATAAGCTGAGCACTGCAACTCCTTGTTCTATCAACCAACCTCGCCCGTAGGCCCCGTCCGCCTTATATTTGACGGATCGCCCGCAAATTACCTTCGAAAACTTGCACCGCCATGACCAAGGACTACGAACTCCTACCCGCGCCGCTTGGTTGACACGGCAGAGTGTTTCCCAATCGTTCGGAAACCAATACTTAACTATCGGTTGCTGAACCACGGCATTTCGGGCTTGACGAAAACCGTCTACTGTGGCAATCGACGCTGCGCCCGGGAGAAAAGCGTAATCGGCACGGGCACTGGCAACAATGGCCGGCTGTCGGTTTCCGATCTATGGCACGGAGTTTTGGGGCGCGCCTGGACTGAAACAGTTGGTCACAGCCGCCAGACCTCAAAACCGCGGTCCCGTAACGCAGCCGCATCGGCCTGGCATTTCACATCGACGTAGAGCGCGCCGGGCACCAGTTTTTGCGCCACCTCGTCGACCGAGCGCTGACGAAACGAACGGTGCGCGACGGCCGCTACCAGGGCGTGCGCGCGTGGCAGCTCGTCCCACGTCGCCAGCGACACGCCATAGTGACTCATGGCCTCCTGAGGATCGGCGACCGGATCGTGCACGATCACCGCCGCACCGTAGGATTGAAGCTCGCGAATCACGTCGATCACCTTCGAGTTACGCAGATCCGGACAGTTTTCCTTGAACGTGAGTCCCAGCACGATCACCTGGGCGCCCTTTACCGCAATGCCGGATCGAGTCAAGCTCTTGACGGTCTGCTCGGCAATGAATTTACCCATGCCGTCGTTGATGCGCCGTCCGGCCAGGATCACCTGCGGGTGGTAGCCGAGTTTGTCGGCTTTGTGCGTCAGGTAGTACGGATCGACACCGATGCAATGACCGCCCACCAAGCCGGGCCGAAACGGCAAAAAATTCCATTTGGTGCCGGCTGCCTCCAGCACTTCCATGGTGTCAATCTCCATCCGGTGAAAGATCAACGACAGCTCGTTCATCAACGCGATGTTGAGGTCGCGCTGCGTGTTCTCGATGACCTTGGCGGCCTCGGCCACCTTGATGCTCGACGCTTTGTGCACGCCGGCTGCAATGATCGATCCGTACATCGCAGCAACGCGCTCAAGCGTGGCAGGAGTGTCGCCGGCCACGACTTTGATAATGCGCGTCAGCGTGTGATCGTGATCGCCTGGATTAATCCGCTCCGGGGAATAGCCGACGAAAAAATCCTGCTTCCAGCGCTTCCCTGATTCCCGCTCAAGGATTGGGATGCAAACCTCTTCCGTCGCGCCGGGATAGACGGTCGATTCGAACACCACCGTTGCGCCCTGCTTCAAATTCCGACCCACTGCAACGCTTGCGCTGACAAGCGGACCAAAGTCGGGCTGGTGGGCGTCATCAATCGGCGTCGGCACGGCAACAACGACGAAATCAGCATCGCGCAACCGCGCATCATCGGTCGTCGGCTCTAGCAAGTGAGCCGCCACAAATTCCTGCCGGCTCACTTCACCGGTCGGATCGAGATGGTTCCTGTACGCCTCGACCTTCGCTGCCGACACGTCGAGGCCGATGGTTTTACGCTTTTTTCCGAATTCAACCGCCAAAGGCAGGCCGACATAGCCAAGCCCGACGACGGCAACAATGCTGTCGTCGATGTTCACGTCAGACTCGCAAAAAATGAGCACACTACAAACCCTTCAGAATGGTAGCTATTTCGGCCTTGCCGGCCGGATCCTTGGCCGCACTTCGCAGGTGTTCGAGCTCTGAGCGGGCAACGCTTTTTCTTCCCGCTTTGATCAGCGCCTTCGCATAGTTCAATCGGATGTCGGAACGCTTAGGGGCCAGCTCTCTCGCTTTGCGCAGATACCCGACACCGTGCTCAATGTCGCCGCGCGCGACTAGTAGCGAGCCCAAAGTATCAAGCGTAGCCGCGTCTTCAGGGGCAATCTTTACCGCGCGCTGCGCGTATTCAACCGCTTTCGGATCGCCGGCGTGTCCGGCTGCCCACGCCAGATTATTCAACGCCACGTAATTTTCCGGCTCTTGCTTGACCACGCTACGATACAGCGCCATCGCGGATCGCATATTGCCCGCCCGCAACGCTTCCTCCGCCAACCGCGCAGTTAAAAGTTTCGATTGCGGCTCAAGAGTCGCCAATCGGTTAAACGTCTGAATTGCCTGTTGCGTTTGGCCGTCCGCCTCCTGCGACTGAGCCAACGCATACAAGATGCGCGGGTCGTTCGGCAAGGCAGCCGCTGCTTCCTGCGCAGCCGCCAGCGCCAGGCTCGCCTGCTCGACTCTCAGGTGATGCATGATCAATGCGACTCGCGCATCGCTCAACTGCGGATTGACCCGATTGGCACGTTGCAGCGTCTCAGTAATCACCGATGCTTGCGCGCCCGTTTTTATCATTACATCGGCCAATCCCAGCAGAGCCTGTTCGTTGTTCGGCTCTTTCGCCACAATCGCATCGAAACGCCGCTGCGCCTCAGCCGGCTCGCCAGCGGAAATATCGAGACTGGCCAGACCCGCGACCGCCGGCAAGTAGGTGGAAGATACTTCGAGCGCCTTCAAAAACTGCGCGCGGGCGGAAAGCGAATCGTTTTTCGCCGCATACACTGAGCCGAGCAATTGAAACGGCAGCGGACGGTTCGGCTGCTTCTTAACAAAGCGCTGCGCCGCTTGCAGTGCACGATCAAGTTGATCGCCACGCAGGTAGCCGGCTATCAACGCAAGATCCGCTTGAATCGGAGCATCGTCGGCTGCTGCGACCTGCTCAAGTTGCTTCAGCCCAGCCTGGGTATCGCCGGCAGCCATTGCGATCTGGCCCAATCGCGTTTGTGCTACCGGTTTCGTGGCCGCCGACTCTGCGGCCGCCGTGTAGTAGTTCGCCGCTTCACGCACATCGCCATTTGCCAGCAAGGCTTCGCCAGCCAGCATCGCGAGGGTCGGATCAGAAGCGTTGTCTGCAATCAAAAGCGGCTGCAACGCCTCCAGGGCTTTAGCGGGGAGATTGGAAATGAGATAGGCGCGCACCAGCATGCGGCGCGCCCCCGCGTGCTGCGGCGCCAAGGCAAGCGCGGCGCGTAAATGAGTTTCTGCCGCCGCTGGCTGCCGCGCCCGCAACTCGACTGCCGCCGCCAGGACCAGGCTGGGCACATGCTCTGGCGAATATTTGAGTATCCGCTGCGAAGACTCGCGTGCTCGCAGAAGATCATCTTTGCCAAGCGCGATCACCGCATCAAAATAATCGATGCGAAGATCATGTTTGGTTCGTTTGCGCGCCTGCTCCAAGTGGGTGATGGCTGCGTCGAACCGCTGCTCGCCGATCAGCATCGCGATCAGTGCGTAACGCGCTGGTAGATGCCCGCCGTCGGCGCTTACCGCGTGCTCAAGTGCAACTATCGATGCGCCGTCATTTGCGTCAAGCGCGTGCAGATCGGCCACCAGCATGTGAGCTTCTGGCGACTCCGGGTGTGCCGCGATCAATCGGGCAGCAGCACGAGTGGCCGCCGGACGGTCTCCTTC
>JACCZX010000131.1 GCA_013695705.1 Burkholderiaceae bacterium
GCAGCTCCTTGACGCCGAGCACGAAATCATCGCCGGTGTTCGCGTTGGAAATATCGACCGTCCAGCTCATCGTCCCGAGTGGGCCGGCCTTCGGCTCCTTCTTTGAGAACAACGCGTCGAGCATCGGCGTCGCACGCTTATCTAGATCATCGAACACGCCGAGCTGTTCGCAACGCAGCCGCACAATGTTGGCGAACGCCGAGACGACACCGCTCTGCCACTGGCGCTCGCCGCTCGGCGGCATCGGAATCGCAAAGCCCTGCTCATCGCGGGCCCGAGCCAGCGCGTCGAGCTTCATCTTCAGCCAAGCACGATCTTCGCTGCGCATGTCCATCGACAGTGCTTTCGCAATCGCGCCGAGACCGCGCGGCTGCTCGGCACCGTTGACCCAAACTTCGAACGGCACCGCAGGCTCACTGATTTGCCCGATAAAAATCGCGAACGATTCCTTGCGCTCCGGAATCTCGACCATGTAGGTCCATGCGAGATTGCCGTTGGCAAGGTCGGGGCGGCCGGGCCATTTCAAACTTTCGAGCGCGGGTTCGGGTGTCGAGTCGAGACGCACGCGTCGATCGGGATCGTCTTTCAGGTCTTGCGGCTCGCGCGCCTGCGCATCCTTTTTCACTTCGAGCACCGAGCCGATCACGCTGTTCGGACGGTACGTTGTGATGCCCTTCAACCCCGCGTGCCACGCTTCGAGATACAAGCTCTTGAATTCCTCGAACGGGTAGTCTTCCGGCACATTGACGGTCTTGCTGATCGCGGCGTCGATGTACGGTTGCACCGTCGCGCTCATCCGCATGTGGTCGCGCGCCGACATCTGCATTGCGCTGACAAACGCATCCGGCAGATTGCGCTCGTTTCCGCCCATGCGGCGATACAGGCGGTACGCGTAGTCCTCGACTGCATATTCCTGCTTGGTGCCGTCCGGCATTCGCTTTTTGCGCACATACGTCCACGAAAACGTCGGCTCGATGCCGCCCGACGCGTTGCTTGCGAAGGCAAGCGAGATCGTGCCGGTCGGCGCGATCGACAACAGATGGGAGTTGCGGATGCCGCTTGCGCGAATCTCGCTCTTCAGCTCCTCCGGCAAGCGGGAAGCGCAATGCGGCGACGCCAGGAATTTTTCGGCGTCGAACAGTGGGAACGAGCCTTTCTCCTGCGCAAGCCTCGCCGACGCTTCGTACGCCGAGTCGCGCATCGTGCGTGCGATGTCGGCCGCCATGCTGCGTCCCGCGTCGCTGTCGTAACGCAGGCCGAGCATCGTCAGTGCATTGCCAAGCCCGGTGAAGCCGAGCCCGATGCGGCGCTTGTTTGATGCCTCGTCCGCTTGTTCCTGCAGTGGCCACAGCGTTGCATCGAGCACGTTGTCGAGCGCGCGCGTCGAAACTTTGGATATGTTGCGAAACTTGTCGAAGTCGAACGACGCCTGTTCGCCGAACGGATCGTTGACGAACTTCGTCAGGTTGATCGAGCCGAGGCAGCAGCAACCGTATGAGGGCAGAAATTGTTCGCCGCAGGGATTACTGGCAACGATCGTTTCGCAGTAAGACAGGTTGTTATCGCTGTTCACGCGATCGATGAACATCACACCTGGTTCGGCATGGTTGTATGTTGACCGCATGATCTGGTCGAACAACTCGCGTGCATTCGCTTTGCGATACATCCACGTGCCGTTTTGGCGCTGATGGCTTTTCGACGCATCGAATGGCTCTGCCGAGTGCCACAACTCGATTTCGCCATTGCTCTCGGCCGCACGCATAAATTCGTCGGTGAGCGCCACCGACATGTTGAAGTTGGCAAGGGATCCATCGCGCTTGGCGTTGATGAACTCTTCGATGTCGGGGTGATCGCAGCGCAGAACCCCCATCTGCGCGCCGCGCCTCGCGCCGGCCGATTCGAGCGTCTCGCAGCTCTTGTCGAACACGCGCATGTAGGAGATCGGGCCGCTTGCGCGTGAATGCGTTCCGTGTACACGCGCACTCTTCGGACGAATCGGCGAGAAGTCGTAACCAACGCCGCCGCCGCGACGCATCGTTTCCGCCGCCTGATTCAATGCAAGATAAATAGAAGGCACGCCATTTTCAACGCCGCTGATCGCATCGCCGACCGGCTGCACGAAGCAGTTGATCAACGTTGCGGCGATGCCGGTGCCCGCCGCCGAGTTGACGCGGCCGCCCGGGATAAAGCCGTCGACCATCGCTTCGTAAAAGCGCTTTTCCCATGCGTCGCGCAACTCGGGTTTTTCGACTTGCGCCAGGCCGCGCGCGACGCGGCGGCGCACTTCATCGACCGTCTGCTCGTCGCCCTTCGCGTACTTCTCCAGCAACACGTCGATCGAGATCGGCTGTTCTTCGAGTAACAATTGTGCTTTGTCGAGTTTCATCTTTGCCCCACACCAAGACGAATTTTCTCATAACGCCGAGCCTATAAACTCGCTCTTCACTTCTACTTCGGAAGTTTTTCGTGAACTTGCAGCAGTTTCGATTTCTGCGTGAAGCAGCACGCCACAAGTTCAGCCTGACCGAGGCGGCGCGCGCTTTGCACACGTCGCAACCCGGCATATCCAAAGCCATTATCGATCTGGAAGCCGAGCTCGGCGTGCCAATTTTTGCGCGGCATGGCAAGCGCGTCAAAGGATTGACCGCACCAGGCCAGATGGTGCTCGACGCCGCCGAGCGCATCATGCAGGACGTCGATAACTTGAAAAAGCTGGCGCGTGATTATGCCGGCAGCCCTGAGGGCACTCTGCGGGTAGCCACCACACACACACAGGCGCGCTACGTGTTGCCGAGCGTCGTGCAGACGTTTGCTGCCAAGTATCCGCAAGTCAGGCTGAAGCTGCTGCAGGCCAATCCACTGCAGATCGCGTCGATGTTGATCCATGGCCAGGCAGACATCGGTGTCGCCACCGAATCGCTGGCCGATCATCACGGCCTGCTGTCGATTCCGGTGTATGACTGGC
>JACCZX010000082.1 GCA_013695705.1 Burkholderiaceae bacterium
GCGCGCCATTTACCGGGCAACAGATGGAGTCGATGCTGCAGCTTGCTACCGCGGGGATTCGCTCGCTCGTTGTGGCACAGAAGCACGCGCTCGAGTTGTGACCGCACTCCGTATCGTAATTGCCTCGAACAACCCCGGCAAGTTGCGAGAACTGACAGCGCTGCTGTCCGATAGCGCGTATCAAATCGTTCCCCAGCAAGAGCTTGGTGTCGAAGCCGCCGCTGAGCCGCATTCAACGTTTGTCGAAAATGCGCTTGCCAAGGCGCGGCACGCGGCGGTCGCGACCGGCTTGCCGGCGCTGGCTGACGATTCCGGTTTATGCGTTGATGTCTTGCACGGTGCTCCAGGCGTCCTGTCGGCGCGCTTTGCGGGCGAGCCGGGGGACGACGAGCGCAACAACTTGGAGTTATTGCGCCGGCTTGCTGGCGCGACGAACCGGCGGGCGCATTACACCTGTGTATTGGTAGCACTTCGCTTCTCCGACGACGCCGAGCCCGTAATAGTTGAGGCGCGGTGGCACGGCGAAATAGTTACAGACATGCGCGCCATGCGCGGCAATGGTGGTTTTGGCTACGACCCATTGTTTTACCTGGCGCAACTCGCTAAGACGGCTGCCGAGCTCGACTCCGAGTGCAAGAATCGAATCAGTCATCGCGGAGTTGCTCTCGCCGCGATGAAATCCAAGCTTGCACGCTGGCTCTGATGCCCGCAGTATTCGACATCAAGCCCGCAGCCGCAGCAGCGCCCGCACCTGATGTGGCGACCTTCCTTCGCCCTGGCACGTTGACCTTGCACGGCCAGCCGCCGCTCTCGCTGTATGTGCATTACCCATGGTGCGTCCGCAAATGCCCGTATTGCGACTTCAATTCGCATCAGGTTAATGGCTCGGATGCGCGCGAGCCCGAGTATCTGACCGCACTGCGCGCCGACCTTGAAGCGGCGCTGCCGTTCATCTGGGGCCGCCGCATTGTCAGCGTCTTTATCGGTGGTGGAACGCCGAGCCTGCTGAGTGCGGCGGGTCTGGATCGACTGTTATCCGATATTCGCGCGCTTTTGCCGCTGGCTCCTGATTGCGAAATCACGCTCGAAGCGAATCCCGGCACTTTCGAAGCCGAGCGCTTCGGCTCGTACCGCGCCTCCGGCGTCAACCGGTTGTCGATCGGAATTCAGTCATTTGACAATGAGAAGCTGCACGCACTTGGCCGTGTGCACGATCGTGCGCAGGCGTTCGGCGCGATTGATATCGCGCATCGTTACTACGACAATTTCAATCTCGATCTGATGTATGCGCTGCCCGGTCAATCGGTGGCAGATCTGCAGAACGACATAGCCACAGCGATAGCGGCGGCCCCGCAGCATCTGTCGCTGTATCAGTTAACGCTCGAAGCAAATACTGTTTTTGCCAAATATCCGCCCACCCTGCCTGATGAGGACACCGCAGCAGCAATGCACGACTGGATCGAGCAGGGCACCGCTGAAGGCGGTTATCGTCGCTACGAAATTTCTGCCTACTCGACGCCGCAGCGCGAGTGTCGCCACAACCTGAACTACTGGATGTTCGGCGACTATCTTGGCATCGGCGCGGGTGCGCACAGCAAAATATCCTTCCCGCATCGCATCGTTCGCCAGGTACGGTTTCGCAATCCGTCGTCTTATCTCGAGCAGGCCGCGCGCAATCAGTTCGTCGCCGAAACTCACGAGGTCTCGCGGACTGATTTGCCGTTCGAATTCATGCTCAACGCGCTGCGCCTGACCGACGGCGTCCCGATTAACTCGTTCCTCGAACGTACCGGCGTGCCGCTGAACACCATTGAAGCCGAACTCGCTGATGCAGAGCGGCGCGGTTTGCTGCAGAGAGACCATACGGTGATCTACGCCACATCACTGGGCCTTCGGTTCTTATCCGATCTGCAGGCGATATTTTTACGCACTGGCTAAGTGCGTTCAGTTGCCATTTTGAGGCGGGATTGCCCCAAAATGCGGCAGCACGCTGGCTCATGATTATTGCTGATGCGCCCGGGTACGCTAGTGCACAAGCGCAGTGCAGTATTCGGCCCGCATGCCGTGTTTTGGCACAATTAATGCGACGGGCTGCACCTGAACCTGGGCGCAGCAGGGGTTAAGGATTGAATTCGTAACTAGGGGGATCTTTAAATGGCGACGGCCAAGGACGTGATGAAATCGATCAAGGACAACGAGGTGTTATTCGTTGACCTGCGCTTTACCGATACCAAGGGCAAGGAGCAGCACGTCTCAGTGCCGGCCAAGGCTTTTGAGGACGACAAGTTCGAGCAGGGCCACGCCTTCGACGGGTCGTCGATCGCCGGCTGGAAGGGTATCGAAGCTTCAGACATGTTGTTGATGCCAGATCCTGACACCGCGCGGATGGATCCCTTTCGCGAAGAGAACACATTGATCTTGACGTGCGATGTGATCGAGCCATCGACGGGCAAGGGCTATGACCGCGATCCGCGCTCACTGGCCAAGCGTGCCGAGGCTTACCTGAAATCGACCGGCGTCGGCGACATTGCCTACTTCGGGCCCGAGCCCGAGTTCTTCATTTTCGACTCGGTGACGTGGAGCGTTGATATGTCTGGCTCTATGGTGCGCATCAAATCGGAAGAAGCGCCATGGTCAACCGGCATCGACTACGAAGCGGGCAACCTTGCGCATCGGCCGCCGCTTAAAGGCGGCTACTTTCCGGTGCCCCCGGTCGACTCGTTGCAGGACATTCGCTCCGAGATGTGCCTGCTGCTCGAGCAGCAGGGTGTCGAAGTCGAAGTTCATCACCACGAAGTAGCAGCGCCCGGCCAGTGCGAAATCGGCACCAAGTTTTCAACCCTGACCAAGCGGGCCGACTGGCTGCAGATTCTTAAATACACGGTGTGGAACGTGGCGGCGAGTTACGGCAAGACGGCGACCTTCATGCCGAAGCCGGTAGTGGGCGATAACGGCTCGGGCATGCACGTTCACCAGTCGATCTGGAATGGCAGCACGAATCTATTCGCCGGCAACGGCTACGCCGGCTTGTCGGACCTGGCGCTGCATTACATCGGCGGCATCATCAAGCACGCGCGTGCATTGAATGCGATTACCAATCCGGGCACCAACTCGTACAAGCGCCTGGTGCCGGGCTTCGAGGCGCCGGTCAAGCTGGCTTATTCAGCGCGCAACCGCTCCGCATCGATCCGCATTCCATACGTCTCGAATCCGAAAGGGCGCCGCATCGAAGTGCGTTTTCCCGATCCGACTGCCAATCCCTACATGGCGTTTGCGGCCATGATGATGGCGGGGCTCGACGGCGTGCAGAATAAAATTCATCCAGGCGAACCGGCCGACAAGAACCTGTACGACCTGCCGCCGGAGGAAGATGCCAAGATTCCGACGGTGTGTTCGTCGCTCGAGCAGGCGCTCGAATACCTGGACAACGATCGCGAGTTCCTGACACGCGGCGGCGTGTTCAGCAACGACCTGATCGACGCCTACATCGCGCTGAAAATGGACGAGGTCACGCGCTTCCGGATGACCACGCACCCGCTCGAATTCGACATGTATTACAGCTCGTAGCGTCGGTTCAAACGCAAACGAGGCAATATGGACGGGGGCTCATGCTGCCTCCCAAGAATGCGGGAACTGAACCCACAAGACGGCTTACTCGCTGGTTCTGAAGGCGAAACCCTGCCTTACACTGCGCGCCTCTCGCATTGCACGGAACGGCATGGTGAAGAGCATAGCTCCGACGATCGCTTTAATCTTCTACGCCCTGGCGGCCACCGCTTCATCGGCTCAGGCAACCGAGATATTTGTCTGCACCGGCGAAGACGGGCAGAAAGTCTTTCAAAACACCGGCAACGTCAAGAGCTGCAAGCGATTGGACGTGCAGCCGATTCTGACGGTTCCGGCGGCTCGGATGCCGGCCCCTCGAGGCGATGTACAGCGGGTGACGGAGCAGCGCGCGTCGGCGTCGCCCGCCAGCTTTCCTCGAGTCGATGGCGACACGCAGCGCACCCGCGACGGCGATCGACGCCGCATTCTGGAAGACGAGTTGAAGGGCGAGGAAGAGCGGTTGGGCAAGCTCAAGACCGAGTTCAACGCCGGCGAGCCCGAGCGGCGCGGTGATGAACGCAACTTCGCGCTTTATCGCGAGCGCACCGTGCGGCTGCAGGAAGATATCGCGCGTACTGAAAACAACGTTCGCGCCTTGTCTCGCGAAATCTCGCTGCTCCGCACTCAGTAAGTCCGGCTGCTTGCATCAAGGCCGCGAATGAACGCGGCCGAGCTGCGTTCTTTGGCGCCCGCGCCGCAATACGAATACGGCGGCCTTGATCTGCTTTCCACTGCGGTACTGCTGGTTGACTGCGCTGGCCGCATTGCGCACGTCAATCAATCAGCCGAGCTGCTGTTCGACACCTCGCGCAAAACGCTGATCGGCCAGCTTGCCGGACGTGTGCTCGGCGACGATGCGGAGATGCAACATCTGGTGACCGATGCGCAGGCCAACGCATTCGGACAACGCGATCAGATCATGGAGCTACGCCGCATCGGGCGCGATCCGATGCCGGTGCGCGTCGCCGCTACTGTGCAATTTGGCGAGACCATTCCGCTGGTGCTCGAAGTGACCGAGATCGAGCAACAGCTGAAGGTCGATCGCGAAGAACGCCGGATCGGCCTCACGTCGGCCAACCGCGAGCTGCTGCGCAACCTGGCGCACGAGATCAAGAATCCGCTCGGCGGCGTGCGCGGCGCTGCGCAGCTACTAGAAGCAGAATTGGCCAGCAACGAGCAGCGCGAGTACACCCAAGTGATCATTGCAGAGGCCGATCGGCTGCAAGCGCTGGTCGATCGCCTGTTAATGCCGCATCGCTCGCCGCGCGTAGTTTCCGAAATGAACATCCACGAAGTGTGCGAGCGGGTGCGGCTCATCATGGTGTCAGAATTTCCGCGCGGGCTTTCGATCACGCGCGACTACGACGCCAGCGTTCCCGAGTTTCGCGGTGACAAAGAGCAGTTGATTCAGGCGCTGCTGAACGTGGTTCGCAATGCAGCGCAGGCGCTCGACGAGCGAATTGCGGGCGGCGACGCGGAAATCGTGTTACGCACGCGCGTGGCGCGGCAAGTTACGATTGCGCGCGCGCTGCATCGCCTGGCGCTGGACCTGAGCGTCATCGACAATGGCCCGGGTATCGCCGACGAATTAAAAGACCGCATCTTCTTTCCACTGGTTTCGGGTCGCGATGGTGGCAATGGACTCGGCCTGACGCTGGCGCAGACCTTCATTCAACAACACGACGGCATGATCGAAGTCGACAGCCGGCCGGGCCGTACCCACTTTCGCATTTTGCTTCCCCTGTCATGAAGAACGTCTGGATCGTCGACGATGACCGCTCAATCCGGTGGGTGCTGGAGAAAGCGCTGACGCGCGCGAACATTCCGTGCAGGGTATTCGGCCTAGCGCAGGAGGTGCTGAGCGAGCTGGAACACGACAGTCCGCAGGTGCTGGTGTCCGACATTCGCATGCCGGGCTTAAATGGCACCGAGCTGTTGCGCGCGGTCAAGCGCAAGCACCCAGCGCTGCCGGTCATCATCATGACTGCATTTTCCGATCTCGACAGCGCGGTGTCGTCATTTCAGGGCGGTGCGTTCGAGTATTTACCGAAGCCGTTTGATGTCGATAAGGCAGTTGACTTGATTCGCCGCGCCATCGATGAAAGCGTGCGCGAATCGCAGACCGACGAGTCGCCGTCCGACGTTCCAGAAATTCTTGGGCAGGCACCGTCGATGCAGGAGGTATTTCGCGCTATCGGGCGGTTGTCGCAATCCAATGTGACCGTGCTTCTGGTCGGCGAATCGGGCAGCGGCAAGGAAGTCGTTGCGCGCGCGCTGCACAAGCACAGCCCGCGTGCGCAGATGCCATTTATCGCACTTAACATGGCCGCCGTTCCGCGCGATCTGCTCGAGAGTGAACTATTCGGACACGAGCGCGGCGCGTTTACCGGTGCACTGGCGATGCGCCGTGGCCGGTTCGAGCAAGCAGAAAATGGCACGCTGTTTCTCGATGAGATCGGCGACATGCCGGCTGAGTTGCAGACGCGCTTACTTCGCGTGCTGTCCGACGGTACTTACTACCGCGTCGGGGGTCACCACCCGATCAAGGCCGCGGCGCGCGTGATTGCAGCAACGCATCAGAATCTGGAAGAGCGCGTCCGGCAGGGGTCGTTCCGCGAAGATTTGTATCACCGATTGAACGTGATCAGATTGCGGCTGCCGTCGTTGCGTGAGCGGCGCGAGGACATTGCACTGCTTGCGCGACATTTTCTTGCGAAGAGCGCTGCCGAACTCGGCGTCGATACCAAGCGATTGTCCGACGAGGCGCTGGCATTCATCAGCGAGTTGCCGTTTCCCGGCAACGTAAGGCAGCTCGAAAATTTGTGCCACTGGCTGACGGTGCTCGCGCCGGCGCAAGTCGTGAAAATCGAGGACTTGCCGCTGGAAGTGCGGCATGAAACATCGTCGCCGATGGCATCGGCACCGACGCCTGCTTCCGTGGTCAACGGCGCACTGACATCGGCGCCGCCGGAGGCTTCGTGGTCGAACCAGGACTGGCTGGGGCAATTGAGTGCCGAGGTAGAGCGTCGCTTGCAAGCCGGCACACCCGACGTGATGGATGGTCTGGCGCGCGACTTCGAGGCCACTGTTATCCGCGCGGCACTCAAGCATACCCATGGACGCCGAATGGACGCCGCGACGCGACTCGGCGTGGGCCGTAACACGATCACCCGCAAGATTGCCGACCTCGGGCTCGAAGAATAGGGACTCGCAACGACCAGAAACGGACCAACTGCGCGTCGTTTGTCCAAGCATTCTGCATTTCATCGCACTTTGCCGCACTTGGTCGCAGCGGCTGCGACACCGCCACCCGACCGAGGATAATCGCGCTCCATGATGGTTGCCGGCAACAAGTCGAGCTTCCACGGGGGATCCTCAAGTGCGTATGGTCAGGCGGTGGCAGGTCGTTTTGGTTTTGGCGGCAATCGTGATCGCTGTCGCCGGCAGTGCCATCGCGCTGAAAAAAGGTAGCGCCGACGACGCCGCCAAGAAGCGCGAGCGGCCACCTTTAGAGTTTGCGCAGCGAGACGTAATCTCGTTACAGCCGAAGCGTCTGTCCGTTGAGCTCGCAGTGCCGGGCTCAGTACAGGCGGTTTCGCAGGCCACTGTGCGGGCGAAGCTTTCGGCCGAGATCAAACGAGTGTTCGTGCGCGAAGGCGATCGCGTCGCCGCCGGTCAGCCTATTGCCGAATTCGACACTGCGCAGTTACGCGCGCAGATGGCAGAACGCAAGGCGATGCTCGAATCCGCGCGCGCACAACTAGCGATGGCCGATCGCACGCGGCAGGCCAACGCGCAGCTCGTCAAGCAAAACTTCATCTCGCAAAACGCGTTTGATACGGCCGATAGCGCCCACCAGGTTCAACTCGCCGCCGCGGCGACAGCTAAGGCCCAGCTCGACATCACGCAGTTGTCGCTGACCGACGCCGTGGTGCGTGCGCCGATTACGGGCACGATATCGAAGCGTCACGTGCAGCCTGGCGAAAAAGTCGGTTTCGATGCGCCATTGATTGCGATTGTCGATCTGACGCAGCTCGAAGTACAGGCTCAGGTTCCCATTTCCGACGTGACGCGGATTCGCAAGGGGATGGCGGCGCACGTCAGCATCGAAGGCATCGATGGGCGCCGATTCGAAGGCACAGTGGAGCGCATCAATCCAAGCGCTGAAACCGGCACTCGCACGATCAATATCTATGTGTCACTCGCAAATGAAGAGTCGTTATTAAGAGCCGGTATGTTTGCGCGCGTGCTGCTCACCACGTCGCCGGAGGTCGATGTCAGCGCTTTGCCGTTGTCGGCGCTGCGCGCGGAAGGCGGCCAGATGTTCGTGTGGGTAGTCGCCGATGGAAAACTGGCGCGCCGTGCGGTCGTGATCGGTAAGCGAGACGAGCGCGCGCAACTGGTAGAAGTCACCTCAGGATTGGCGCCGGGCGAAGTCGTGCTGGCGACCAAGTTCGACAATTTGAAGGACGGGCTCGCGGCCAAGGTCATCAGCTTGGCTTCCGATTCGAAAATCGCCGACAAGAATCGCCAGACGCCGGCGACGAACTGAAGCGCGCTCCGCGGAATTCAGCCGATGTGGATGACACGCGTTTCGATCAATCACCCGGTGTTCGCCACCATGGTGATGGTGGCGCTGACGGTGCTCGGGCTTTTTTCGTACGCAAAGCTCGGCGTTGAGGCGATGCCCGACGTGCGCCCGCCGATCGTATCGATCCAGGTGCGTTACCCAGGCGCGTCGCCCGAGCAGGTTGAAAACGATCTCGCAAAGCCGATCGAGAACGCGGTCAACACGGTGGCGGGCGTCAAGCGGATTCTGTCGGCGTCGTACGAAGGCATTTCATATTCGTGGATCGAGTTCCGGCTCGACGTCGACACCGACCGGGTGACGCAGGAAGTGCGCGACAAGATCGCGCAAATTCGCGCCGGGTTTCCGCGCGATGTAAAGGATCCGGTGGTACAGCGCGGCGGCGACGAGAACGACGAGCCGGTCGCTTTCTACGCATTGCTGGGCAATGATTTGTCGCAGCGCCAGTTGACGACCCTTGGCGAACAGGTGGTGCAAAAAGGATTCGAGCGCGTCAACGGCGTCGGCAGGGTTTCGCTCGGCGGCACCGTGACGCGCGAGATTCAGATACGCGTCGATCCGGCCCGGCTGACGGCGTTCGGCCTGACGGTCGATCAGGTCGTGACCGCGCTGCGTAATGCCAACGTCAGCGTGCCGGTAGGGACGATCAGCAACAACACGGTCGAGGCGATTGTTCGGGTTGACGGCCGTATCGAAGAGCCGGCCAATTTCGGCAAGATCATCGTCGCGCGAAAGAGCGGGGCGCCGATCATGCTGTCGCAGGTTGCCGAGGTGTTCGACACCGAGCGCGAGCGTTCATCGATCGCGCGCATCAACGGCGCGCCGGCGATCAGCTTCTACATCTTCAAGGCCCAAGACGCCAACATCGTGCAGGTCGGCGATAGTTTGAAGATTGCCGCGGCGGATATTCGCAAGCTGCTGCCGGCGGGCACCGAGTTGAAGTTATTGCGCTCGACCTCGGACTTCGTCAAGGCCGCGGTCGACAACGTTAAGATGACGATCATCGAAGGCGCACTGCTGACCGTGTTGATCGTGTTTTTGTTTCTCGGCAGCTGGCGCAGCACGGTGATCACAGGCCTGACGCTGCCGATCGCGGTGATCGCAACTTTCATTTCGCTCAGGGTGTTCGGCTTCACGCTGAACTACATGACGATGATGGCGCTCAGCCTGTGCATCGGGCTGTTGATCGACGATGCGATCGTGGTGCGAGAGAACATCGTGCGCCATATTCATATGGGCAAGGATCACTACACCGCTGCGCGCGAAGGCACCGACGAGATCGGCCTGGCGGTGCTGGCGACCACGTTCTCGATCGTGGCGGTGTTCGTGCCGATCGCGTTCATGGGCGGCATCGTGGGCAAGTTCTTCTATCCGTTCGGCATCACCGTGGCAGTGGCGGTGCTGGTGTCGCTGTTCGTCAGTTTCACGCTCGATCCGATGCTTTCCGCAGTGTGGCGCGACCCGCCACGCGGCTTGCACGATGCGCGGTTCGTCGGGCCGGTACTGCGCCGATTCGAACGCGTGATGAATCGCGTGCATGCAATCTACGGCGGTCTGCTGGGTTGGGTGCTGTCATCGCGCCGCTGGACACTCGGCGCGACCGTGCCGAAGATGAACCTGCCGGTGGGCATTCCCGCAGTCGGCGTGTGGCGGGCGCTGCGCACGCTTGACGCGCGCCAGTTGAAGCCGCGCTTTGCAACGATCAGCCCACGTGGCATCACGCTCTGGCTGGCGGGGCTGAGCTTCGCACTCGCAATACCGATTGCCGGCGTGGTGGGTACCGAAATGATGCCGCAGAGCGACGAAGGCTTTACCAGCGTGCGGCTGACGATGCCGGTCGGCTCGAGCCTCGAATACGCCGACGAGCGTGTCAAGCGCGTGGAGCAGGCGCTGCGCGAATTCAAGGAGATCGATTCGATCGACACCGGTATCGGCACCGAGGGCGCGAAGAACACCGGTCGGCTTAACCTGAAGTTGCTGCCGAGGTCCGAGCGCAATCGTTCGCAGAAAAAACTCGAGCAGGCGATTCGCCAGCGACTCGCGGCGATCCCCGGTATCGAGATGAAAGTGGGTTGGGGCGGGCCGATCTACGTCGCACTGCTCGGCAATAACGATGCAGAAATGCAGCGCGTGATCGCGGACCTGCGACAGAAAATTCTGTCGATTCGCGGCATCACTGATATCGAAGTGTCGTTGAAGGAAGGCACGCCCGCGCTGTCGGTACGTCTGAAACCCGAGCTCGCTTCCGAGTATGGCGTCACGTATGCGCAACTCGGCACGACGCTGCGAGCGCTGATCGGCGGCGAAAACTCCGGCTATTGGCTTGCGCCCGACGGCCAGAACTACGAAGTGATCACGCAGATTCCACGCGCCAGTCGCGCGGTGATCGACGACATTTCCGGCTTGAATATCGCCACCAGTCGTCTGATGGCCGATGGCACGCCGGAGGTCATTCCGCTGCGTGCGATTGCCACGATCGAACGCACATTTAATCCGGAGAACATCCGGCGCCAGGATCTGCAGCGCAGGATTGCGCTGTGGGCCAACGTGCAAGGCCGCCCATCGGGCGACGCTGGCAAGGAAGTGCAGGCGATGGTTAAAGCGTACGAGTTGCCGCCCGGATTGCGTTTCGACATCGGCGGTCAAATCCGTGAGCAGGAGGAAGTCAACGCCGCCATCTTCGGCGCACTGGCACTAGCAGTGATATTCATCTACATCGTGCTCGCGTCGCAGTTCGGCAGCTTTCTGCAGCCGATCGCGATCATGGCGTCGTTGCCGCTGTCGATCGTCGGCGTGATGCTGGCGTTGTTGCTCACAAACACGACGCTGAATATTTTTTCGATGATCGGTATCGTGTTCTTGATGGGCTTGGTGACCAAGAACGCAATCCTGCTGGTGGACTTTGCAAACAAGGGCCAGCGCGACGGTTTGTCGCTTAACGACGCGCTGCTCGCCGCGGGTCAAGTCCGGCTGCGTCCGATCTTGATGACCACCGCAGCGATGATCTTCGGCATGTTGCCGCTGGCGATCGGGTTGGGCGAAGGCTCGGAGCAGCAGGCGCCGATGGGACGCGCGATCATCGGCGGCGTTATTACATCGACGTTATTGACGTTGGTTGTCGTGCCGGTGATCTACAGCTACCTCGATGCGCTCGAGAGGCGTCTGAAAGGACGCCGCCGCGGAGCACCTGCGCTGACGCATCAACCAGCCGACAAGGCTTAATCAAAGTGACTCGTGCCCCGTCGTGGCTCGAACAAGATCCCGACGAGCGCATCGTTCGCTGGGGCTGGATGATCTGGCTCGCATGGGGCGTCATCGGTGGGGGGCTGTTTCTGACCGACGTGAAAGCCGGCACTGGGACGCTGAGTCTTGTTCTGGTCGCGCCGTTTTGGGTGATGTGGCTGCTCTGGCCGACGTATCGTTTCATCCGCGCGTGGTGGCGCTGGCAGTACGAAGGTGGATGGTCTGAGCCGAACGGCGCGTATTACGAATTTGATGGGTACCCGATACGAATTCTGATGCAGGGCGATTCGATCTGGATTGCCGCTAATGACGTCTTCAACGCGCTCGGTCTGCAAGGCCGTCAACGCAACGTCGCGCGCGTGCGCGAGATCGCGGGACGCGACGGGCTCGTCAAGGCGCCCGGCACGCAGCTAATGGCGTTTTCCGAAATCGGAATCAAAGCGTGGCTCGATCGCCGCACCGACATCGTGGCGCACAAGTTTTCCCGCTGGCTCGACAAGCAGGTGATTACGCCTTATCGCAGAAGTCGGGAAATATCAGGAACTGAAAATGGCTAAGCAAAAGACTAGACCCGGTAGCGGTAGCGTCCCCATACTTCTCAGCAGCATCGACGGAGACACTAAACGCCAGGATTGCAAGGCGATCGCAGCCATGATGGCGTTGGCAACAAAGGTAGAGCCGAAGCTCGGGGCCAGCATGGTCGGGTATGGCGAGCGTCACTTCAAATATGCAAGCGGGCGCGAGGTCGACACATTCATCGTCGGGTTTGCGCCGCGCAAGTCGAACATTGCGCTGTACCTGACGTGCGATCTGGATCAGCACGCGGCGTTGCTCGCAAAGCTTGGCAAGCATAAGCGGGGTATGGGCTGCCTTTACATCAACAAACTTTCTGACGTGGATGTTGGAGTGCTTACTGAGATGATTGCGGCGTCGGTTGCGCAGGCGAAGTAGTTAGTGGCGGTGCGCAAGCGTTTGGCGTAACGGGGCTGCCTGAATCGTCGGTCGCTTCGCGACTGCTCTGCGGTACTCGCGCCAGCGGCGGGCCTGCAAAGTTGCTTCGCGCAGACAGGCACTCAAGGACCCGCTGGCAATCGGTTCCTCGACGACGACTCGAATGGCAGCGCAGCTGCGCCAGCCGCTGCTGCTTCACCAACTTAAAACCGGCTCTCGTATTACTGCTTCGCCAACGGAGGCGGTGTTTTTTCTTTTTGCGTCAAAGGCCTTGCAGACTCTTGCTTGAAGTTGACCGTTAACTGCGAAGTTTTCGGATAACCCGACGCGTCGAGCGCGATGTTCCATTCGTCTGGATCAAAGCCGATCAATGGAGCCGTACCGACGGTTGCAACCGGAACGCCTTCTGCCTGCGTCAGTCGCTTGAGCTCGAGCGAATCGTCGCCGCTTTCGATGGTTCGCTCGGCGAATGGCACGCCACGCTTGACCAGGAATTCGCGTGCGGTGGTGCATGGTGGGCACTTGCCGGCGGTGAACAACATGACCGGATACATCGACGCTGCGCGCCGTACTTGATACGGCAGCAACGATTGAACTTGCTCGCCGATCTGCCGCAAGTCGATACGCAAGAGATTTTGCGCATCGGGCGGTGGACGATCGCCGTAGTTGATCTGCCCGCGCGCATCGGTCCAGCGATACAGAAACTTGCGCAGCTCTTTGTCCGTATCCGCGGGCGCCTGCGCCATCGCTGGCAATTGCAGCACTGCAATCATTGCGGCGGCGACTAGCCTGGACAATGCGGTCGACACATTCATTGAAGCTCCGTTGTTAATTCTTAGGTGCCGGCGGATTGGCGGGGGCCGGTCGCTCCGCGTTTTCGCGCGGCAAAATCGGTTTTGGCGGTTCGGGACGATAAGTCGGCGGCATGACCACCTGTGCCGGATAACCGGCGGCAAGGAGGGCACTCGACCACGCACCCTCCTTGAATCCAAGGTGCGGAGTGCGGCCTAGCGTCATCACAGGTACCGAAGTGGTTCCAACGCGCCGTTGCAACTCTTCCGCGTCGACCTCGGTGTCAACCACCACTTCCTGATACGGCACGCCACGTCGCCGCAGCCAGGCTCGCGCCGATTCACACGGGCCGCAGTCTAGAGCGGTGTACAGCGTCAGCGGAAACGTCGACATCGCTTTACGCAATTCAAATGGAACGCCGCCGGTAGGATCAACGCCGTCGACGCGCGCACGGCCATCGATGCGCGAAAGATTTTTCGCATCCGCAGGCGGTGCGTCACCGTAGTTGACGCGGCCGCTCGGATCGGTCCAGCGATATTGCGCAAGCGCCGGCAGCGAGGCCGCAAACACCAGGGCAGCAAGCAGTGCGCGTGTCGGCCGAAACTTATGGGAAGTCATGGGCTAATTCACCATACCGCTGTGCCGTAGCAGTGCGTCGATGGTCGGCTTGCGCCCGCGAAACGCCACGAACGATTGCATCGCCGGGCGGCTGCCTCCGACCGCCAATATTTCGTCAAGAAATCTACGACCAATGACTGCACTCAACACGCTGCCTTCCTCGTTTTCTTCAAAAGCCGAATACGCATCGGCCGATAAAACCTCGGCCCATTTGTAGCTGTAATAGCCTGCGGCGTAACCGCCGGCGAAGATGTGCGAGAAAGCGTGTGGAAAACGGTTGTATTCGGGAGGAACAAGTACCGAAACTTCCCGCCGCACGTCGGCCAGCAGCGCCATGACCCGTGCTTCGTCGGCTATTTCGCTGCCGGCGTGGAGCAGCAGGTCGAACAAAGCGAATTCGAGCTGCCGAACGGTAAACATCCCACTCTGAAAATTCTTGGCCGCGAGCATTTTCTCGAACAATGCGCGCGGCAGCTTCTCGCCGGTGTCAACATGTTCGGTCAGCATCTGAAGGACTTCCCATTCCCAAGCAAAGTTCTCCATGAACTGTGATGGCAGCTCAACCGCATCCCATTCGACACCCTGAATCCCTGCTACCGCAGGCTCGTCGACGCGGGTCAGCATGTGATGCAGGCCGTGACCGAATTCGTGGAATAGCGTCAGCACCTCGTCGTGCTTGAACGTCGCAAGCTTGCCTGCCGTCGGCCGCGAAAAGTTGCACGTTAGGAAGGAAACGGGCGTCGTCAAACCGGCGCGTCGTCCGCGCCGGCTCCGTGCATCGTCCTGCCACGCTCCACCCTGCTTATGGTCGCGCGCATAAAGATCCAGATAAAACTCGCCGATTAATTCGCCTTGCCGGTTATCGATTCGGTAGAACCGCACGTCGGGGTGCCACACCGGTGCGGCCCGAACGCTAATCGACACGTCGAACAGTGTTTCGATCACCTTGAAAAGCCCGGCCAGCACTCGCGGCTCGGTGAAATATTGCTTCAGTTCCTGCTCGGAATATGAGTAGCGCTGCTCGCGTAATTTCTCGCTGACGTACGACGCGTCCCACGGCTGCATGTCGACGATGCCCAGGTGCTTCGCAGCAAACTCACCGAGCTCGAGCTTGTCGCGCTCGGCGTGTGGCTTCGCGCGCCGCGCCAGATCACGCAGAAATTCCAGTACCTCCGCTGGCGTGTCGGCCATCTTCGACACGAGAGACACTTCGGCATAACTTCTATAGCCAAGGACCTGTGCGTGTTCGCGCCGCAGTTTCAGCAACTCGACCAGCAGAGGACCATTGTTCCACTCGGGATTGCCGAACTCGGACGCCTTGGTGGTGTAAGCGCGGTACAGCTGCTGTCGCAGAGCGCGGTCATCGGCATAATCGACAATCGCTGAGTAGCTTGGATACTGCAATGAAATCTTGTAGCCAGGCTTGTCGTCGTCGGCAGCTGCTGCGGCCAACATCTGCACTGCATCCTGAGGGACCCCCGCAAGGGCGTTGGCATCCTCGACGTAGAGCGCGAACGCGTTGGTTGCATCGAGCACGTTTTCCGCAAAGCGCGTCGACACCTGCGCCTCGCGCTCGCGAAGCTGCTTGAAGCGATCTTTTTTGTCGGCGGACAACTCGGCCCCGCCCAGTTTGAAGTCCCGCAGCTCGTTGCCAATCACCTTGCGGCGCACCGCGGGCCATGACGCGAAGCCAAGCGCAGCTGCGAGTGCGGTGTATTTCGCGTACAGCGCAGTGTTCTGGGACACCTCCGTCCAAAACGCCGTGAGCTTCGGCAAATTGGCGTTGTATTGCTCACGTAGCTCTGCCGTATCGACCACCGCATTCAAGTGCGAGATGGCACCCCAGGCGCGCGATAGTCGGTCGGTCGCTTCATTCAGAGGCTCGACCACGGCGTCCCAACTGTTTGGCACATCCTGGGTCGTGACGCGCGTCACTGTGGCACGCGCCTGCTGAAGCAGTTGATCGATGGCCGGTGAGATGTCGTCGGGCTGGATCTGATCGAAACGTGCAAGCCCGGAAAAATCGAGCAGGGGATTGGGGCGGGTCGCAATCGTGTGCATGATCAGTGTGGTTTAGTGTGTGCACGGCGCTCGGCCGCTTCGACAGTGTTGGTCAAAAGCATCGCGATCGTCATCGGACCTACGCCGCCCGGCACGGGCGAAATCCATCCCGCGACCTGCTTGACGTGTTCGAAGTCGACATCGCCCGCGAGTTTTCCATCTGGCGTTCTGTTGGTACCGACGTCGATCACGATTGCGCCGGGCTTGACCATATCCGCGGTCACCAGGTGAAGGCGGCCCACGGCGGCCACCAAAATGTCGGCCTCGCGGGCAATGTTGGCGAGCTCACGTGTCTTGCTGTGCGCAATCGTAACCGTGGCATTGGCTGCCAGCAGCAGCATCGCCATCGGCTTGCCGACCATGTTCGAGCGGCCAAGCACCACCGCGTGCCGGCCTTCGATCGGGGCATCGATCGACTCCAGCATTTTCATTATCCCGTACGGTGTGCACGATCGAAAGTAAGGCGTTCCCATCAGGGTCAACCCAGCGTTGGTCGCGTGCAGTCCATCGACGTCCTTTTCGAACGCGATCGATTCAAGCACCTTGGGTGTACCGATGTGTTTAGGTAGCGGCGTTTGCACCAGAATGCCGTGAACGTTCTGATCAGCATTCAGTTTGTTAATGCGCGCCAGCAGTTCGAGCTCCCCGGTAGTGTCGGACAGTCGATCGATCCATGAACGTATACCGATCTGCTCGCACGCCAGCGCCTTGTTGCGTACGTAAACAGCCGACGCCGGATCATCGCCCATCAGTATGACCGCCAAACCGGGTTGATGGCCGGCGGCGGTCAGGCGTGCAACGCGCGAAAAGAGCGCGTTGCGAATTTCGGCTGCCAGCGCCTTACCATCAATAATTCGTGCGGCCACTTAGCGCCTTCATAAAGGCAGTTAGTTTACGACGGCGCTTAACGCAGCGCGCCTCCTGCCAAAACGGCGCGCATCAAATCGGCCACCGTATTTGCATTCATCTTGTCCATGATGTTGGCGCGATGCGCCTCGACCGTCTTGATCGAGATTCCAAGATCATCCGCAATCTGTTTGTTCAAGCGGCCGGCCACGATTCGTTCGAGAACCTGCTGTTCGCGCGGCGTGAGCTTGCCCAATAGCGCCTCGCTCATTCTTCGACGCTCGGTCGCCGAGGCACTCGCGCGTGCCTCATTCAGCATGCGCTCTACCAACGCCTTCAACGCTGCCTGATCGAATGGCTTTTCGATAAAGTCGACTGCACCTTTTTTCATCGTCGACACCGCCATCGGCACATCGCCGTGACCCGTGATGAAGATGATCGGCAATCTCGACTTGCGCGTGAGCAGCTGCTCCTGCAATTCGAGTCCGCTCATGCCCGGCATGCGCACGTCGAAAATTGCTACCGCAATCGCGGCCGGGTCGTGATCGGCCAGAAATTTTTCGGCGCTGGCGAAGCCGATCACCCGGTACCGGCTCGCTTCGAGTAACCACTGCACCGAATCGCGCACCGCATCGTCGTCGTCGACGACATACACGACGCCCATGGTTTCCGCGCTGTTGTCTGCCTCAGTCACTTGATTTCCTCCCCCTGGATAAATCCGGCCTGGTCGGCTCCGGCGAGCGGGAGCGTGAATACGAAGATTGCTCCTCCTTCCGGATTGCGCTCGACGTTCAAGCGGCCGTGATGAAATTCGACGATCGAGCGGCAGATATTCAGGCCCATTCCCATCCCCTCGGACTTGGTGCTGAAAAACGGTTGGAACATATTCGCGAGCTGCAGTTCCGAAACGCCGGAGCCTCGATCGATGACCGAGAACTCGGCCATATCGTCGCGCCGCCGCACCACCAGATCGATCTTGCGCGAGGTTGCTTCATCCATCGCGTCGATCGCGTTCTTCAGCAGATTTAGCAGCAGCTGCTCGATCAGAATTGGATCGACGTTGAGCGGCGGCAAGCCCGGCTCGACGTCGGTCTGAATCACGATGCGTTTTTTTGCGGCTTCAATGTCGGCAAAGCCGATCGCATCCTCGACGACGCGCGCGACCTCGGTCGGGCGCCGCCGAGGTTCCGAACGCTTCACGAATTCGCGGATGCGTCGAATGATGTTGCCCGCGCGCTGCGCCTGACCGGCGGTCTTTTCGAGCGCCGGCAGCAGCTCGTCGTTCGATACGTCCCCTTCCTTCATGCGGGAGACTGCGCCAAGACTGTAATTGCTGATCGCGGTCAGCGGCTGATTGAGCTCATGCGCCAGCGACGACGCCATCTCACCCATTGTCATCAGCCGCGAAGTCAACTCGACCTTTTCCTGTTGCTGACGCACCATGTTCTCGGTCGCCTTGCGCTCAGTGATGTCAGTGGCAATCTGCAGCCGCACATCGCGGCCATCGACCCAGCGCACATCGCGCGTGCGCACGTCGAACCAGCGCGAGACATCGGCATCGAATGCTTCGCCGGCTGCGGCGTGCGCCGCTTGCGCCCCGCGCAGGCGGCGATGTCCCCCCGGCGTTGAGCCATACAGATCGCGATAGCTTCGATTGGCAAACAGCAATTCGTCACCGCGGTCGTCCGCCACCACGGACACCGCAGCGTCCAGCGATTCGAGCACCGTTGTAAAGCGTTCGTGCGCGGCGGCGAGTTGTTCGCTGATGCGGTTCGGCTCGGTGATGTCGGTCATTGCGGACATCCAGCCTAGTTGTTCACCGTCGTCGGCGAGCAGCGCGGAAAAATACATGCGTGCATCGAACAGCGTGCCGTCGCGCCGCAAAACCTTCAGCTCGACGCCGCTGGTAGGCGCCTGGCCCGCCAGCACGATCGCGAGTTTCGATTGGTACTCGGCGTGACGATTGGGCGGCCAGTAGGGAAACGGCGGGGATTTTCCGACCAGCTCATCAACCGGCCAGCCGGTCATTTGCACGAAAGCCTGATTGACGTGACGCAGCGTCCCGTCGCGATCCAGCACGCCCATGCCAGTCGCCAGCGAGTCTTCCATTGCGCGGCGAAACGCTGTTTCGGTTCTTAGCACCCGCTCGACCTGTGCCTGCTTGACGTCGCGCCGTGCCAGCGCGGCCAGCGTGACCATCACGATCAACGTCAGTCCCACCACCAACCACGAGAGCGTGTCGCCGAGCACGGGTGAGCGCTGCCGAAACGGGGACGCTTGCACGCTGATCCCGTCCGACAGCCGTGGGACACGGACCGCATAGCGCGGCTCGTCGGCTGGTGTTTCGCTGCTGGTCGATGCGGCCAGCACGGTACCGTCGTCATCGCGGATCGCGATTCGATAGCGTTGGCCGAACTCGGGCTTGACGGTCTGCCGCAACAGTTCGGGCAGCGAGACGCGTGCCAGCACTGCGCCGACGTAGCGGTCGTCGCTAAACACCGGCGTGATCAAATCCGAAAATGGACTGCCGTGATCTGAGCTTGGCCGCGAGACGTCTTCGTACGGTGGCGAGAAGAAGCTTGAATGCCTTTCGCGCGCTTGCTTGATAAACGAGCGCGTCACTTCGGCGCCGATCTCGGACGCGGCGGGACGCGCCCAGTCTGCCAATGGATTCGGTGATTGAACCGACCACCTCACACGATTGCGGCCATCGACGTAGGCCACGTGCAGCAGCTCCGGCTTCGACATCATCAGCTCGCGCCCGGTCGAGGCAAATCGGCTCTCGTTGTACTTCGCATCGCCGATTTCGAGCCCGATGCTAGTCGTCGCCTCAGTCATTGCCTGCAATCGCAGCGAAAGCGACTGCGCGAGACTATCGACGTCGCGCGCCAGAAAATCGCGTTGCATCGCATGGTCTTCCTTGATCAGCACGTAGGCAAGCCCGGCGATCGCTGCGGCCAGCAACAGTATTGCAATCAGGTGCGCGTACCGGCTGAGGTCGAACCGACTCTCCTTCGCGCGCGCTACGCGGTCAAATGCGAGCAGCACAGAGTCAGTCGGTTGCGTCGAGCGTGCAGCCATCGCGCCGAGTCCATTTTGGGCAAACAAGCGCGCCTATTATGAACAGGCGCTTGCACTAGCTCGCTACCGTGAATGGCTGGCGTTTTACATTATGAAAACGAATGCCGCTATTTGAAAATTGGGCAACGGCTGGTATCGTCACAAAAAACGCCAGGAGACATCATGTCCGCACTTTTTCAACCCGCGGCCAACGACGCCGACGCTCTCGAAACTTCGGAGTGGGTCGACGCGCTTGAAGCTGTAATCGAGCGCGAGGGCCCGCAGCGCGCGCACTTTCTGTTGGAAGCGTTGATCGACAAGGCGCGTCGTTCCGGAACGCACATTCCATATTCGGCGAATACCGCATACATCAACACGATTCCGCCGCATCTCGAAGAAGACTCACCTGGCGACGCCGCGCTCGAAGAGCGGATTCGCTCGTACAACCGCTGGAATGCGATGGCGATCGTGGTCCGGGCGAATCGCGGCGAAGGTGAACTCGGCGGGCACATCGCGAGTTATGCGTCATCGAGCACGCTGATGGAAGTAGGGTTCAACCACTTTTGGCGCGCGCCGTCAGCCGACTTTGGGGGCGACCTGATTTACTTTCAGGGGCATTGCGCCGCGGGCGTTTACGCGCGCGCTTTTTTTGAAGGGCGGTTGAGCGAAGAGCAGCTCGTTAACTTCAGGCGTGACGTCGACGGCAAAGGCGTGACGTCGTATCCGCATCCGAAGTTGATGCCCGAATTCTGGCAATTCCCCACCGTGTCGATGGGGCTCGGTCCGATCCAGGGAATTTATCAAGCCCGTTTTCTGAAGTACTTGCACGCGCGCGGCATTGCCAACACCGAAGGGCGCAAGGTTTGGGTGTTCTGCGGCGACGGCGAAATGGACGAGCCTGAGTCGCTGGGTGCGATCGGTCTGGCCGCGCGCGAGAAACTCGACAACCTGATTTTCGTGGTCAATTGCAACCTGCAGCGGCTCGATGGTCCGGTGCGCGGCAACGGCAAGATCATTCAGGAGCTAGAAGGGACGTTTCGCGGCGCCGGCTGGAACGTGATCAAACTAATCTGGGGTTCCTATTGGGATCCCTTGCTGGCGCGCGATCACGAAGGGCGATTGTTGCGCGTCATGGAGGAAACCGTTGACGGCGAATATCAAAACTTCAAAGCCAACGACGGTGCGTTCGTGCGCAAGAATTTTTTCGGCAAAGACCCGAAGCTGCTGGAAATGGTATCGCGCATGAGCGATGACGACATCTGGCGGCTCAACCGAGGCGGTCACGATCCTCATAAAATTTTTGCCGCGTACGCGGCAGCTGCAAAGCACACCGCTCAGCCGACCGTGATATTGGCGAAGACCGTCAAGGGCTACGGCATGGGCAAAGTCGGAGAGGGAAAAAATCCGACGCATCAGTTGAAGAAGCTCGACGACGCGGCAATTCGCGAGTTTCGTGATCGCTTTGCGATACCGGTGCCCGACGACAAGCTCGAGCAGGTGCCGTTTTTCAAGCCGGCGCAGGACTCGGCCGAGATGAAATATCTGCTCGAGCGCCGACGTGCTCTCGGCGGATTTTTACCGCAACGCCGCCGCAACGCCGACGAAAAAATAGCGGCGCCGCCGCTCGACATGTTTCAGGCAGTACTGGAGCCGACGTCCGAAGGTCGTGAAATTTCGACCACGCAGGCGTTTGTGCGGTCGCTGACGCAACTGGTGCGCGACAAGAACATTGGCCCGCGCGTGGTTCCCATTATTCCTGATGAAGCGCGCACTTTCGGCATGGAAGGCATGTTTCGCCAGCTCGGCATCTACTCGTCGCAGGGGCAGTTGTACGAACCGGTCGACAAAGACCAGGTGATGTACTACCGCGAGGACAAGAAAGGCCAGATTCTCGAGGAGGGCATCAACGAGGCCGGCGCAATGTGCTCTTGGATCGCCGCCGCGACGTCGTACTCGACCAACGATCGCATCATGGTGCCGTTTTATATTTTCTATTCGATGTTTGGCTTTCAGCGCATTGGCGATCTGGCGTGGGCCGCGGGCGACATGCAGTCGCGCGGATTTTTACTCGGCGCAACCGCGGGCCGAACAACGCTGAACGGCGAGGGTCTGCAGCATCAGGACGGCCATTCGCATCTGATGAGCTCGACGATTCCGAATTGCGTGAGCTACGACCCGACCTTTGCGCACGAGGTCGCCGTGATTATCCAGAATGGATTAAAGCGCATGGTGGAGAACCAGGAAAACGTCTGGTACTACATCACGCTAATGAACGAAAATTATCCGCAACCCGGCCTGAAGAAAGGCCAGGAAGAAGGAATATTGAAGGGCATGTACCTGCTGCGCGAAGGCCCGGCGGGCAGCGGCGGCGGAAAGTCGATTCCGCGGGTGCAACTGCTGGGCAGCGGCACCATACTTCGCGAAGCCATTGCGGCGGCGGAAATGCTGGAGAAAGATTGGGGTGTGGCGGGCGACGTGTGGAGCGTTACGAGTTTTACCGAACTGCGGCGAGAGGGTATCGATGCCGAGCGCTGGAGCTTGCTGCATCCGAATGAAAAACCGCGTAAATCGTACGCAATGCAGCAGCTCGAAAAAACCGCCGGACCGATTGTTGCCACGACTGATTACATGCGTCTTTATGCCGATCAAATTCGAGCCTATGTACCGCGCGGGCGCGACTATCGAGTGCTTGGCACCGACGGCTTCGGGCGCTCTGACACGCGCGCCAAGCTGCGCGAGTTCTTCGAGATCGATCGGCGCTATGTCACGATCGCTGCATTGCGCGCACTCGCCGACGAAGGCGCGGTGTCGGCAACTAAGGTGGCCGATGCAATCAAGAAGTACGGCATCGACGCCGACAAGATAAATCCTGCCAAGCTTTAGGGCGAACGATGGAAAAGGTAGAAGTAAAGGTCCCGGATATCGGCGACTTCAAGGACGTGGAAGTCATCGAGCTGTTAGTCAAGCCCGGTGATGCGATCGCTAAGGACCAGTCGCTGATCACGGTCGAGAGCGACAAGGCGTCGATGGAGATTCCGTCGTCCGCCGCCGGCATCGTGCGGCAGTTGATAGTCAAACTGGGCGATAAGGTTTCGAAGGGCTCGCCGTTGTTGTTTGTTGAAAGTGACGCGCAAGCTGCGGCTGCACCGGCTGCAGAGAGTCCGGCGCCGGAGGCTGCGAAAACTACAGCGCCGCCGGCTGCGACGCCTGCAGCGGCATCGCCGGCGCCGATCGCGAGCAGTAATGCTGCGAGCGCTTCGATCGACGTTGTCGTGCCGGACATCGGCGAATTCAAGGATGTCGAAGTCATCGAGCTATTGGTAAAGGTCGGCGACACGGTTGCCAAGGATCAATCGCTGATCACTGTCGAAAGCGACAAGGCATCGATGGAGATTCCATCGTCGCACGCCGGTGTGATTACGGAGTTGCGAGTCAAGCTGGGTGACAAAGTCTCGCATGGAATGCCGCTGGCCGCGTTGTCGGGTGCATCCTCATCTCCCGCAGTTGCGCAAAAAGCCGCGCCGGCTGCAGCGCCCCCGTCTCCTGCATCCCCGCCCGTTGAATCGGTGCCGGTTGAATCAGCCACGGCCGCAGAAGAACCCACCCGCTCTCACGCATTCGCAACCGAAATGGGAGCGCGGCCCGAGCCGTTGGATCTCGGCCCGGTGCCTGGGGCAAAACCGCACGCATCACCGTCAGTCCGCAAGTTCGCACGCGAGCTGGGTGTCGAGCTGACAGTGGTGCAAGGTAGTGGACCCAAAGGGCGCATCACCGAAGACGACGTGCGCTCGCACGTGAAGGGCGTTCTGGCCGGTGGCGCGAGGCCAGTGCCGGGTGGCGCACCGATAGCCAGCATGGGGCTCCAACTCCCTGCCTGGCCGCAGATCGACTTCGCCAAGTTCGGGCCGATCAAGCGCGTCGATATGTCGCGCATCCGCAAAATCTCGGGCCCCGCGCTGACTCGAAACTCGGTCACGATTCCGCACGTTACCAATCACGATGACGCCGACATCACCGAGCTCGAACAGTTTCGCGTCGAGCTGAACAAGGAAAACGAGAAGAGTGGAGTCAAGTTGACGATGCTCGCGTTCCTGGTCAAGGCGTGCGTAGCGACGTTGAAAAAGTTTCCAGAGTTCAATGCGTCGATCGACGGTGCGACCGGAGATGCAATTATCTTGAAAGACTATTTTCACATCGGCTTTGCGGCAGACACGCCGAACGGCTTGATGGTGCCCGTGATCAAGGACGCGGATAAAAAGGGCGTCATCGATATCGCGCAGGAAACAGCCACGCTGGCGACCAAGGCACGCGACGGCAAACTTGGTCCGACCGACATGCAGGGGGGCACGTTTTCAATTTCGTCCCTCGGCGGCATCGGCGGCACCTATTTCACGCCGATCATCAATGCGCCCGAGGTGGCGATCCTCGGTGTATGCCGCTCGCAAATACGCCCGGTATGGGACGGCAAGCAATTCGCTCCGCGGCTGATGTTGCCGCTGTCGCTCTCCTGGGATCATCGCGTCGTCGATGGCGCGGGCGCGGCACGCTTCAACTCTTTCCTTTCGAAAATACTTGCGGACTTCCGCAGGGTCCTTCTTTGACCGCATGACTACGATCGTTGTCGTCAAGAAGCAGGGCGAAATCGCGATTGCATCGGACGCACTGGTGACCTTCGGTGAAACCAGGCTTCCGCACGGATACGAGGTCAACGAAAAGATTTTTTCGATCGGTGATTCGTACGTCGGGCTGGCAGGCAGCACCGCGCACTACGTCGTGCTGTCGGGAGCGATGCGGTATCTGTCAGACGATTGCAAGCTTGGCAGTCGAGAAGAGGTGTTCAACACGTTCCAGCGGCTGCACGTCGTACTCAAAGACAAGTTTTTCCTGAATCCCAAGGAAGATGATTCCGATCCCTACGAGTCATCGCAAATAACTGCGCTCATCGCGAACCCGTCGGGCATCTACGGCGTCTACTCGTACCGCGAGGTGTTCAGCTTCGACCGTTTCTGGGGAATCGGATCGGGTCGTAACTTTGCGCTCGGCGCGATGTTTACTACCTACGAGCGTGCTCACAGCGCGCGCGAGGTGGCTGAGATCGGGATCAAGGCGGGCTCGGAGTTCGACAAGAGCTCGTCGTTGCCGCTGCGCGTTTTCAGTTTCGCGTCGGCTATCTCGGCAGGCAGCGAAGTCGCGCGTGAGCAAACATGAGCTCGATTGAAGTTAAGGTTCCGGATATCGGCGACTTCGAGGAAGTCGAGGTGATCGAAATACTTGTCAAGCCCGGCGACACGATCACAAAAGAACAATCGCTGGTTACGGTCGAAAGCGATAAAGCGTCGATGGAAATTCCGTCGTCGGACGCGGGTGTCGTCCAACAGGTGCTGGTAAAACTCGGCGACAAGGTGTCGAAAGGCAGCCCCGTACTTTCGCTGGAAGTCGCTGCCGCAACGCCTGCATCGGAGAGCGTGACCGCGCCTGCGCGCACCTCGAACGAAGCATCGGCCACGGCGGCTGGCAGCGAGGGCGACACGCCTGATATCGAATGCGACATGCTGGTGCTCGGTGCGGGCCCCGGTGGCTACTCTGCGGCATTCCGTGCGGCAGACCTAGGCCTGAAGACAGTGCTGATCGAGCGCTACGCAACGCTCGGAGGCGTGTGTTTGAACGTCGGCTGCATTCCATCGAAGGCACTGCTGCACGTTGCCGCAGTGATGGATGAAGCGTCGCACTTTGCGGAGATTGGTGTTGATTTCGGCAAGCCTGCGCTCGATCTTGCGAAACTTCGGGCGCACAAGTCGAAAGTGGTCGGCAAGCTGACCGGCGGGCTCAACACGATGGCCAAGGCGCGCAAGGTGACGGTGCTGCGAGGGGTTGGCACGTTCACCGGTCCGCACCGAATGCAAGTTGCTGCCACCACCGGTGAGGCGCTGCAAAGCAGCGGTGAAATGCGCGTAGTGCGATTTGCGAAAGCGATCATCGCTGCAGGTTCACAGGCGGTGAAGCTGCCGTTTATCGAGAAGGATGCGCCAGATGATCCGAGAATAGTCGACTCGACGGGCGCGCTGCAGTTGAGCAGCGTGCCCAAGCGCATGTTGGTCATCGGCGGCGGCATCATCGGGCTCGAGATGGCCACTGTTTATTCAACGCTCGGCACGCGCATCGACGTGGTCGAGATGCTCGATGGTCTGATGACTGGCGCTGATCGCGATCTGGTCAAGGTATGGCAGAAGTTCAACGAGAAGCGTTTTGACAAGCTGATGATGAAGACGAAGACCGTTGGTGTTGAATCTCGCGCCGACGGAATATCTGTCAAGTTTGAAGGCGAGCAGGCGCCGGCCGAGCCGCAGCTGTACGACCTGGTGCTGGTCAGCGTCGGCCGTGCGCCAAACGGCAACACGATCGGTGCCGACAAGGCCGGAGTCAAGGTCACCGAGCGTGGCTTCATCGAGGTCGATCGCCAGATGCGCACCAATGTGCCGCACATCTTCGCCATCGGCGACGTCGTCGGCAATCCGATGCTTGCGCACAAAGCGGTGCACGAGGGGCACGTGGCGGCCGAAGTGGCAGCGGGCGAGAAAAGTTTTTTCGACGCGCGCGTGATTCCTTCAGTCGCCTACACCGATCCCGAGATCGCGTGGGCTGGCGTGACTGAAGGCGAGGCAAAGGAGCAGGGCATCAAGGTCAAGGTCGGTAAGTTTCCGTGGCAGGCCAGTGGCCGCGCCATCGCCAACGGCCGTGACGAAGGTTTTACCAAGCTGATATTCGATGATGCAACGCATCGCATCATCGGCGGCGGCATCGTGGGAACGCACGCCGGTGATTTGATCAGCGAGGTTGCGCTGGCGATCGAGATGGGCGCCGACGCGGTCGATATCGGAAAGACGATTCATCCGCACCCAACGCTGGGCGAGTCGATCGGAATGGCGGCCGAAGTGGCGCATGGCACGTGCACCGATTTACCGCCGCAGCGTAAGTCGTAGTGCTCGTGCGTCGTCCTTCTGGATGCGTGGCACGCGATTGCATTGTCGGCGGCAAGTCGTACCCTAGGCAACCTCAGTACTCTCGTGTCATTCACGTCATCGGGCGATGGGCTTTCTCGAATTTCTTGCCGCAGGCGCCGCACCCGAAGCGGCCGCTGATGATGACGTAACCGCCGACGCACAGCGCTGGTCGGACCCGCAGACGTGGGGCGGCACGGTTCCCGCCAAGGATGCGGCGGTGGTCGTCGCTGCCGGACGCACTCTGCTGATTGATTGCGATGTCGAAGTCGGGTCCCTGCATATCAAAGGCGCGGTGATCGTTGCACGTCGCAACGTTCGAATCGGCGCTGAATGGATTCTGGTCGAAGGCGCAGGCGCGTTGATCGCTGGCAGCGCTGACCGGCCGTTCAAGCAACAGCTTTGCGTCACCTTATGTTCCTCGGGCGGGCGTGCGCCGGCTCATCCGATTCTCGGCAGCAAGTTTCTCGCCGCGGTGGATGGCGGCACGATCGACCTGCACGGCGAAGCGCGAACCTCGTGGGTACAGCTTGGCAGCAGCACCGCCGCTGGCCATGACACGCTGCGACTCGCGCAGCCGGTCGACTGGCGTGCTGGTGAGCGCGTTGCTGTTGCTTCCGGTGCCGATCATTGCCTGCTCGAAGAGCGCACGATCAGCGATGTCGGCGCGGACTGCGTGAGTGTTCGGCTCGAAACGCCACTGTGGCATCGGCATCACGGGATGCAGGCGCCACTGCGGCACGTGTTGCCGGGCTCGATCGGCAAAGCGGTCCTGCTCTCGCGCAACATCGTGATTGAAGGTTGCGCGGACTCGGAGCGCGACAGCGTCGGAGCCTATTGCATGATTGCAGGCGCCGCGGACGCTGCGACCTCGAAGCGGAATTCCGTCGGGCGTTTTTCCGGCGTTGAATTTCGTCGCATGGGGCAATTCAATCACCCTGGGCGCTATCCGCTGCACTGGCATAACAATGGCGACGCGGCAGACAGTTCCGTGATCGGTTGCCTGGTCCATCGGTCGTACCAGCGCGGTATTGTCACCGTTGGCTCACGCCGCGTTCGTATCAGCGGCAATGTGGTGATGAAGCCATTTGGTCACGGCTATATCGTCGAGAGTGAAGACAACTCACCCCAACTGGTGACGACCAATCTGGCGCTGCGGCCGCGTGTGGTGCGCTTCGCTGATCAAAAAATGCGCAGCTACTGCGAGCATCGGCCGCGCGCTTTCTGGATCGTGCAATCGACGCGCGTCGCCGCCCACTAGGAACTTTCAAAAAGCCGTCACTCGCCCGTATCATTTGCCCACGCAAATGGGTGTGGGATGTTGGCGCAAGACGAATTCAAGCGCGCGGTTGCGCGAGCCGCAATGCGGTTCGTACAAGAAGGCGAAATCATCGGTGTCGGTACCGGCTCGACTGCCGACTGTTTCATCGACGAGCTTGGAAGGTCGAAGTTGCAAATCGCCGGCGCGGTATCGAGCTCCAAGCGCAGCGCGACGCGGCTTGCTCACCACGGGATCCAACTGTTCGATCTGAACGATGTAGAGACGCTGTCGATCTACGTCGACGGGGCCGATGAGATCGACGCCGAATTTTCGATGATCAAGGGCGGGGGCGGAGCACTGACGCGCGAGAAGATCGTTGCCGCGGTCGCGCAGACGTTTGTGTGCATTGCAGACGCCAGCAAGAAAGTAGAACGTCTGGGCCGCTTCCCGCTGCCGGTCGAAGTCGTGCCGATCGCCCGCGCCTACGTGATGCGCGAACTCGCTCGCTACGGGGCGCCCAGGCTACGTGCAGGCTTTGCCACCGACAACGGCAATTCGATCATCGACGTGCATGATTTGAAAATCGACGACGCGCGAGCGCTCGAGGAGCGAATCGACCGCATTGCCGGCGTGGTCACTAACGGGCTGTTTGCGGCACGCGGCGCCGACGTGCTGCTGCTTGGGACCGCAAACGGCGTGGTCGTATCGAAAAAGAGCGCTGTTGGCGCCATGGACGAATCATCGCGACTCGAGCGTTGAGCAATTACCGCGGACGCGCAGCGCTCACTCTGGTACTTCGTAGCATTGGGTGGCTGGTGGCGGCGCTGATTATCGTCGTTGCGACTTACTTAACCGCAGCGGTCGTCCTCGGCGCGCTGGCGGTCAATACATCGTTCGTCGAAACCGCCGACGGAATTCCTATCTACTTGCGCACCAACGGCGTTCACGCCGAGCTTATCTTGCCGACGCGCGCGGCCAAAGTTGACTGGAGCGTCGAGCATCCGGCGACGCACATGCGCGCACTGACCGCGCCGCTCCAATGGGTGGCGTTTGGTTGGGGCGACCGCGGTTTTTTTGGGCAGACACCTACGTGGGCAGATTTGAGAGCACAAACAGCAGTCACTGCACTCAGTGGTACCGGCCCCGGCGCGATGCACGTCGAATACATTGAGTCACCGCGTTCATACAGAGCGCGCGAGATCAAGCTCAGTCGGGAACAGTACGCACGGTTGGTGGCATACGTCCGCGCGTCCTTCGCGCGCGACCCGGCGGGGCGAATCCAGCGCGCCGCGCTGCCTGGTTACTTTGCGCACGATGCTTTCTACGAAGCCCGCGACGGCTACAAGTTCTGGTACACGTGCAACGACTGGGTGCGCAAGGCGCTCAAAGAAACGGGAGTGAGGACGCCACTGTGGTCGCCGTTCGATACGGCTTTGTTTTATCAACTACAAAAGATCAATAAATAAGGCGCACTGGGGCGGTTGTACAGCAGCAGCGACTGGCGCAGCTGCGCCGCCTACGTCGTCGGGCCCTTCGTGCCTTCTCTGCGGTACTCGCCGAGTGCGCGGGCCTGTGAACTCGCTGCGCTCAGACAACAC
>JACCZX010000088.1 GCA_013695705.1 Burkholderiaceae bacterium
CCGGACATGCTCTGGCTGTTGCTGACGTTCCCGCTCCTAATTGGGGCATACGTTGCGATTCTGCGGCGCCGTAAACGTGCAGCGATTCGTTACTCGAGCCTGTTACTGGTGCGCGCAGCGGTGCGCGGGCAGCGATTTCGGCGTCATGTGCCGCCGGCGCTGTTCCTGCTGTCGATGCTGGCCGCGCTTTTGGGCATCGCACGGCCCACCGCGTCGGTCGTTCTGCCGTCGCAGTACATGACGATTGCGCTGGCAATGGACGTCTCGCGCAGCATGCAGGCCACCGACGTCGAGCCCACCCGGATCAGCGCGGCGCAGGTCGCGGCCAAGGCGTTCATCGAGGATCTGCCGCGCAACGTTCGGCTCGGTATTGTGTCGTTTGCCGGCACCGCCAACGTGGTGCAGACGCCGACCGATAACAAGCAGGACATGCTCGACGCAATCGACCGTTTTCAATTGCAGCGCGCCACGGCGACCGGCAGCGGACTGATCCTGGCTTTATCGATGTTGTTTCCGGAGGAGGGAATCGACATTGAGTCAGTGATTGCGAGTCAGGCGCGAGCGCGGGGGCATGCGGGCGGTGCGGCGCCGATCGATCGCACGCGCAAGGTGGAAGAAAAGAAAGTGGTGCAGCCGGTGGCACCGGGTTCGCACGCATCGGGCGTGATCATTCTGCTGAGCGACGGCCGCCGCACTGCCGGGCCAGACCCGATCGAGGTCGCAAAGATGGCGGCTGAGCGCGGCGTGCGTGTCTACACCGTCGGCTTTGGAACGATCGAAGGCACGACCATCAGTATGGACAATTATTCGTTTTACGTGCGCCTCGACGAAGAGACGCTCAAAGCGGTCGCGAAGATGACGGGCGGCGAGTACTTTCACGCCGGTACCGGCGCGGATCTGAAAAAGGTCTACGCCAATTTGAGCACCAAGCTTTCGATGGAACGCAAAGAGACCGAGATCAGCTCGCTATTCAGCGCGGTCGCGGCACTGCTGGCGTTGTTGTCCGTGATGTTGTCGGTGCTGTGGTTTCATCGCGGAGCGCGGCCCGCCATCTCAGCCTAGGTCGGCAACAAGCTGCCGGCGCGTACGCCGAGCAGGCGGATGCGTTTCTCCAGCTCGACGCGCTTTAAACACTCGCCCGCGGCGCGCCGAATTTCTGCGGCGTCGTCGGTGGGCGTCGCCAGCGTGCTATCACGTGTGACGGTTTTGAAGTTTTCAAAGCGCAGCTTGATGCCGATCGTTTTACTGGCGTACTGCTTGCGTTGCAGATCGCTGCTCAACTCGGCGCATAGTTCGGAGAAAATCCGGGTGAGCTGCGCACGATCGTGCACCGGATGGAGATCGCGATCAAATGTCGTTTCGCGGCTGATCGATTTCGGCTCGGAAAGAGTGACCACCGGACGATCGTCGCGGCCATTCGCGGCGTCGTGCATCCAGGCGGCGTTGGCTTTGCCGAAGTTTTGCGCTAACCACGCAGGTTCGGCTTGCGCGAGTTCGCCGATACTGGCGATACCGAGCCGTCCGAGCTTGGCCGCAGATTTCGGCCCGACGCCGTGCATTCGTCGCACCGGCAATGGCCATAGACGTGCCTCGATCTCAGGCGCGGTAATGATCGCAAGCCCGTCGGGCTTATTGAGCTCCGAGGCGATTTTCGCTATCAGCTTGTTCGGTGCCAAGCCAATCGAGCACGAGAGTCCCGTCGCATCGCGCACGGTGAGTTTGAGCTCGAGTGCAATCTCGCGCGCCGACCACCAGGTGTCGGTTTCCCGCGTGCGGCGCGCCTCACTCTCATCACCGGGCGTCAATCGCGCCGCCACCAGCTCGGTAAGGTCGATATAAATTTCGTCGATGCCACGATCTTCGACCTGCGGCGCAATCGCTTGCACCGCGGCCTTGAACAAGCGCGAGTACTTGCGGTACTCGTCAAAATCGGTCGGCAGCAAAATCGCGTCGGGCACTTTTTTCGCTGCTTTCATCAGGCCCATCGCGGAGTTGACGCCAAATGCGCGTGCTTCGTACGTTGCAGTCGTGATGACGCCGCGTCCAACGTAGTCGCGCAGCCGAGCGAACACACGCCGTGGTGCGCCACCCTGCGCATCGTTTTCCCAACGCGGTTGCTGCCGCGAGCCGCCGCCGATTACAACTGACATCCCGCGCAGCTCCGGATAGCGCAGCAGTTCGACCGACGCATAGAACGCGTCCATGTCGAGATGGGCGATGACGCGTGAAGGATCGGGCATCAGGCGGAGATCAAAAGCACGTGGCCATTAAACCGCCATACACTTTAGCGGGCCATTGATTGTGACGACCAATAACGATCGACTGCTGATCTACGGCGCGGCATTGTTACGCGGCCTGGCTGCCGGTGCGATCAGTGTGCTGGCTGCCGTCTACCTTGCCAAGCGCGGGTTCGACGCGGCGGTGATCGGCATCGTGTTGAGCGCCGGCTTTGCAGGCGTGCTGGCCGGTACCGTTTTCGGAACATACTTTGCCGACCGCGTGGGGCGGCGCCGCAGCCTGGTTTCGCTCGCTTTGCTAGCCGCAATCGGCGGCGTGTTGCTGGTAATGGCCGACACGCTGTGGGCCGCAGCACTCGCGGCGTTTTTCGGCATGCTGAACACGCAGGGGTCGGACCGCGGTGCCGCGCAGGCGCTCGAACAAGCAATCCTGCCTGGCACCGCAAGCGATGCGCAGCGCACGCAGGTGTTTGCGCGTTACAACGCGCTGGCCGATGTCGGCGGCGCCGCCGGTGCATTGCTCGCCGCATTGCCCGCGCTGCTGCGCGACCGCTGGCAGGTACCCGATCTGCGCGCGTACGACTCTACGGTGCTGGTGTACGCCGCGTTGAGCCTGTTGGTCGCGCTGCTCTACGCGCGCTTGTCGGCGCACACCGAGCGCGCGCCGCTGCCACTTGCCAATTTGGCGCACGACGCGCCGCCGAGTATCCGGCGCGAGGTGTACCGGTTCTCGGGTCTGTCGGCGCTCGACGCAGTCGGCGGCGGCTTTATCGGATCGGCGCTGATCGCCTATTTTCTGTACGCGCGTTTCGGCGTCGACGAGGCACAGCTCGCTTTGCTGTTCGTCGCTGCGCGCACGATGACGGTGCTATCGCATTTTGTCGCGGCGTGGCTGGCGGGCCGCATCGGGCTGGTCAACACAATGGTGTTCACGCACATTCCGTCCAGCTTTCTGCTGCTGACGCTACCGATTGCACCGAGTTTCGAAGTCGCTGCCGCGCTATTCATCGTGCGCGAAGGGCTGTCCGAGATGGACGTGCCGACGCGGCAGTCCTACCTGATGGCGATTGTGCCGCCGCACGAGCGCGCCTGGGCCGCAGGCCTTTCGCAACTTGCGCGCGCCGCGGGGCGCATGGTGTCGCCGCTGCTCGCCGGTGCAGCCATGCAAGCCGGCGCGCTTTGGGTACCGATCGCCGCCGGTGCCACGATCAAGATCGTTTACGACCTGCTGTTATGGCGCGCGTTCCGCCGCATCAGACCGCCAGAGGAGCAGTGATCATCAACGCTTGCGTGCCAGCGTCAGCCCATCGCCGATCGGCAACAGAGAAATATCGACTCTTTCATCGTCGCGCAGTTTCAGGTTGAGCGCTTGCAACGCTGACGTATCCGCGTCCGTTAAGGAATCGACAGGCTTGGCGACTTCGCCGCCCCATAAGGTATTGTCGATCGCGATCAGACCGCCGCCGCGCAGCAGGCGCAGGCAGCGTTCGTAATAGGCGTCGTAGCTCGTTTTGTCGGCGTCGATAAAGGCGAAGTCGTAACGTTCTGCTTCACCGTCGGCCAGTTTCGCGTCGAGCGTCGTCAACGCGGGTTGCAGCACGAGGTCGATCTTGTCGGCAACGCCGGCACGCTGCCAGTAAGGCCTGCCCACCTGCGTGTATTCGTTGCTGACGTCACACGCCAGCACTCTGCCGTCGGCAGGCAACGCCAGCGCTACTGCCAGCGCACTGTAGCCGGTGAACACGCCGACTTCGATTGTGCGCCTCGCACCGATCAGCTTAACCAGCAGCGCTAGGAGCTGCCCCTGCTCGGGCGAAATCTGCATGCCGGCGTGCTGATGATCACGCGTTACCGCGCGCAGCTCGGCGAGCGCCGAATGTTCGCGCAACGAGGCGTCGAGAACGTACTTATACAGACGGTCGTCGAGATTGAGCGTGCGACGCGACATTGTTCTCCGCTGAGATTAATCAGGCCGGCGCGCTTCGTACTGCGC
>JACCZX010000183.1 GCA_013695705.1 Burkholderiaceae bacterium
TGCGAGAAGCAGAACCAGACAAGAATCGCCGTGTAGGCGAATATAGGGTAGGGCAACCCGTCGGACGGGAACTTCGCGAACACGCCGAAGATCACCACAAAAATCAACATTGTCAGAAAGGGTTGAAGAATCGCCCACGCGGCGCCAATGAGCGTTTGCTTATATCGAACGCGTATGTCTCGCCACACCAGAAAATAGAGAAGCTCCCGATACGCCCATAGAGAACGAAAGTCAAAATGAAAGAGTCCCCTACTGGGCTCGATCACTACTGTAGGCCGTGCGAAAGAACCGTTGTGCGCGCGCAATTCGGCGCTGGCAAAGCTCTTAGTTTGAGCCGGTGGAAGTTCCGTCAAGCAAAGTCCCTATGTACTACTGGCCGCGCAACGCACGTCGCCCTCGGAGCATACCTACGCCTACGCTAGCGCCACTGACCCTGCTTAGCGAGCTTCTCGCGCAAACCGGGAAGCTGCAGCCCGCCTTCGTACGCTCTCTTTGCGTAGATCCGGGCCCGCTCAAAGTCGCGTTTTTCAGTCAGCAGCAGTCCCATGTTGTAGGCGATGACAGGATCGTCGGGCACGAGCTTTTCTGCCTGCTCGAACATTGCCATTGCTTCGGGGTTGCGGCCGAGCCGCGACAGATACGTGGCGTAAATTTTCATGACCTCCGGGTCCGACGGCGCGAATTCGAGCCCGCGCAGCAGGTAGCACTCCACCGGAATCTTGACGCCGGCTGGTTGCGGCGTCTTGTCCTTGATCGCCAATCTCACGAGCGCCGCCAAACCCCGATGATGATTCGGCGAATAGCGCACCAGAAAATCGATGTCAGCGCCGATCCCACCGGAAATCCCCCGAATCAAACTCTCTGTGTCGGCATCGAAGTGATGGCCTTCGACCTGAGAAATGCGGAGCTGATCCTTCGCGGCGGTATAGTTCAACCGCTCTTCCTGCCAGCTGAAGCGCTCGCATTCGGTGGCAGCGAGGGCGGGCTGTACAAGAAGTGCGGCGAGCGTCAAGAACGTCCACGCTACCGCTAAACGGCGAAACCTCACCCAGTGGGCGTCAGAGCGGCGGGTCGGTAACGCTAAGTTCATTTTCGGCTTTGTGTTAAAGGTGACAGGGTAATCCACGCATAACGCGCGAGGAAGAAGGAACGGATACCAAGAACACAACGAGATACTACTTGGCTAGACTCGTGCCTGCTAATGCATCAAAGGTCCCGCGCCCGATTTCTGAGAGCTCTTTAGCTCCCTCAGCTCTCACTACCGCCCGAGGGCCTCTTTTTTGCTAAAAACTTGTTCGATCGAAGGACAACAGTTGTTAAACGTCGCCGCTGCAAATCCGTTGCTAACGGTTGGCGACGCTCCACGGGGAATGGCAGTGCCAGCCGTAGCTACGTTGCCGCCCGGTTCCATAACCACCGCCCAGTCTTCCTGTGGCACGTGGTTGTTCGTTTCGCCTTGGGACCTTCATTACCCGGGCGGTGTGAACCAGGTCGTCGAAAGTTTGTTCGATGCCAATGTGCAGGTGCTGCGTAACCGTTCGTTGCTGCTGATTAAGTCGTGGAAAGCGGGTCGGCCCAATGTGGTCCAGATTGATGGTCGGCGGACGACCTATGGTCATTGCCGCAGCCCCTGGGACGACAAGCGCCCGGTGCGCAATGCCCTGGCTTTTCTGCTGGAACTCCCGGCAACGCTGGCGCGTTTTCGCGGACTGCTCCGGCGAGAGGGCGTCGTGCGGATCAATGTCCATTTTCCGGACCTCGATGCGCTGATCTGGCTCGTCTTAAGAGCCATGTTGCCGACGCGGCCGCCATTAATTCTGTCGTTCCACGGCGCCGATCTGAATCTGGCAGCGGCGACGCGAGGTGTGACTCGGCGCTTATGGTTGAAGCTTCTGACGAACGCCGACGAGATCGTTTTCTGCTCTGAACAATTGCGCCTGGAATTCGAGCAGGCGTTCGGGCCGATGCGACACTTGCGCGTAATCGATAACGGCGTCGATCCGGAGCTCATTGCAGTCAAGACGGCGGCGCCGTCACCGATTGAAGTCCCGCAGAAGTGCATCGTCAGTTTGGCGACGTTTGAAGACAAAAAGGGGTTGGACGTTTTGTTGCAGGCGTTCGATTCCGTTGCGCTTGGCTACCCTGACGTGCATCTCGTTATCGCGGGGCGGGTCACGAGCGCCGACATGTTCGAAGGCTTCGAACGGCAACGGCAGCAACTGAGTCACGGCGATCGCGTGCAACTGCTGAAAGACGTGGATCATGGTGCGGCGATGCGGCTGCTGCAGCACGCCCGAGTGTTTGTGTTGCCCTCACGGTCGGAACCGTTTGGAATTGTCGTGCTCGAGGCCGGAGCGCTCGGTCGGCCGGTCGTCGCTACCTCGGCATGCGGGGTGTCGCGACGTCTTTGCGATGGGACCGACCTGTTGGTTGTTCCGCCTGACGACGCGCCCGCGCTGGCTGCTGCCATTGAACGCGTTCTGGGGGATGCCGTCCTAGCAGAGCGGCTCGCGACCTCGCTACGACGACGTGTCTTGTCGGATTTTACCTGGGCACGCATCGTGCATCGGTATGCAGCACTTGGCGCACATAAGTAGGAACATCGATGCCAATTACACATCACGCAGCCGTAGTAAATTTCGGCGCTACCGAATCATCGCGCAGGGAACCCCGATTGAAGCGGGTGGTCCGACGCGCCCTCGCTACTCTGGCGAAGTCCCGCGATTACACATTCTTTCCCAACTGGGAGTTTGAAGACAATGTTGTCGGTCGCCATTTGCGACCGCTGTTTCAAACTTATGACATTCAATGCGTGTTGGACGTCGGCGCGAACTTGGGGCAATTCGGCGACTTTGTTCGACACAAGCTTGACTTCCGCGGGGTGTTGCATTCGTTCGAACCGGTGGATCAGTTCGTTCAGCACCTAAAACGTAAAACCAGGCGTGACGATGGCTGGCATATCCATCAGACCGCGCTTGGCAGATGCCCGGATCAGATTGAAATCAACGTGGCCCAATCGCCGGGCCTTAGTTCGTTCCTTCGTCCGACGAGCGAAGCCGTCAAG
>JACCZX010000196.1 GCA_013695705.1 Burkholderiaceae bacterium
GCACTGCACGCAGGCTCGCAATCGGCGCAAGACGAATGCCGGTGGTTGCGCTCAGCGCTTGAAAGGCTCGCGCGATGATTGGTGTCGACGTCGACTTCGAAATGCTGCGGCATGCTTTCGATTCGCAAGATCCGCGCACGCTGTACTCGGATTTGACGCTCGATTCTTATTTGCGAGCTCAAGAGAAGGACCGCGCGAAGGTTGCGGTTTGGCGCGAAGGCTTTCCCACTGCTGGCGCGCGCGTCGAATTCGATCGGCAGTTAAGGGAGTACGAAAAACGAAAAGCGGCAAACGGACACGACCATGACGCGCTGCCGCTGCCGCGGGTACTCGACCTGGCGGCGCTGTCGGCGAGCGAGCCGCAGCAGCCGAGGTTCGTTATCCCTGACTGGTTGCCATGCGGCGAGGTGACGCTGTTCGCAGGTCATGGGGGCAGTGGCAAAAGCGCGATCGCATTGCTGGCGGCGGTTTGCATTGCATCTGGCCGCGAGTTCTACGGACTGCAGGTGCAGCGCCAGCGCATTGTGTATTTCTCTCTCGAGGACGGTGCAGATGTTCTGCATTGGCGTTTGTCGCGGGTTTGTTCCTGGCTTGGCGTAGAGATGGAGGCGCTGGCGGGCTGGCTCACCGTTGTTGACGCGACCACCGGCGAAATGTCGCTGATGGTCGAGACGCGCGACGGCCCGAGCTTGACGTCCGCATATGCATGGCTCAAGGAACGGGTGCAACCAGGCTACGGCGCTGTGATTGACGGCGCGTCTGACGCATTCGATGGCGACGAAAACGCGCGCCGGTCGGTGCGGAGGTTCGTCCGCGTCTTACGCCGACTGATCGGCCCGGACGGGTTTGTGTTGCTCCTGGCGCACGTCGACAAGGCGACTGTCAGGGCTGGCAACTCGACGCAAGGCTATTCAGGCTCGACGGCGTGGAGTAATTCGGTTCGTGCTCGCTGGTATCTGCGGCCCGATGGTGAAGACGGCTCGCTGTTGTTGGAATTGCAGAAGGCGAATCACGCGCCGGCTGGCGCTTCGATGCGGTTGCAATGGAATGAGTCGGCGCACTTGTTCGTCGGCGAACTGGCGATGCCGGCGTCGAAGCTCGATCGCGAGTTGGCAGATTCCGACGAGCGCGCGGCCATACTGGATGCATTGCGCGGCTGTGCCGACAGTCAACCGGTAGTTGTCGTGCCGGCTGCCCTGACCGGCCAGCGCACTGCGCATCACGTGCTTTGCGTGCGGCCGGAATTCCCCGATTCGTTGCGGTCTGGCAAGCCTGCAATCCGTCGGTTTTGGCAGCAAATCGAGCGACTGCGGGCAATGGGCGCAATCGAAGAGACGAGCATTCGCCGCAGTGACCGTCATTACGTGCGGCAATTCGTCGTCTCTGCAGACTCAGCGCGGGCATGCGGGCAATGACGAATAAACACATTACCCGCGCATGCCCCGCAGCCCGACTGCGGGCATGCGGGCAATGCCGCAGGGGGGTTATAGGGGGGTGTGCGCGCGCACTTGAACACTGCAAATTAAGCGAGAAAAGGCGACCACAAAAAAAACCGTTTTTCTAAATTGACGGCGCGTTTATTTGGGTGCGCAGCTGGTCCTTTCGATGAAGCGCTCGAATCTTTTACCTGCCCCCTTGGGGGGGTGGTCGCGAGATTTTGGAAGTCTCAAATCTAGGACCGCGCAGCTACCTTCACTTCTATACCTGACCTCAACCCTTAACGGACATCGCCAATGGGCCGCCATAAGTCACCAGCACCCTTCAGCAACGTCAAGCTGACCGCACCATCAACCCTGTCGCCACGTGCGCGCGAGATATTCGCGAACATCGTTGGCTCGGTGGATCCGTACCACTTCACGCAAGTGGACATGCCGTTGCTGTGCCAGTACGCCGGCGCCGCTGACCTGTGCGAGCAGGCGCAGGACAACATCGACCAGGCCGGCGCGGTGACGGGTGCGAAGGTCAATCCGTGGCTGCAGGTGCTCGAGAAGGCGAGCCGCAGCTGTGTCGCGCTATCGGCGCGGCTGCGCATTTGCCCGCAATCGAGATATGACCGATTGGTTGCGGGGACGAACGCACGTGCGCAGAACGACCGAAAGCTATGGGAACCAGACGATGAGAAGAAGCCGCTGACTGGCCTGGCGTACTTCCGCAAGTGACAGAGTTTGAACGCGAAACTGTCGCTCGGCTCGACCGCATCGAGAGTTTGCTTTCAACACTCACCGGCGATACCGACACGCCATTGCTGCGCGAAATCGTTCGGGTATTCGGTTCGCAAGCCTTTGTCGCCAGGCAAGTCACCGCGGCTGCTGAAATGGATCCCAGGCTGCGCGAAGCGCTCGAGGATGCGGTTGGACTGCCATCGGCAACGCGGCGCCTGGGAAAGCTGCTAGCGCGCTGCGATGGCATATCAATCGGTGGCGTGCTGGTCTGTCGGGTTGGCGATAGCCACGCCTGCGGAGTTTGGAGCGCGAAACTCATTTTGCCCGTAGCGCCGCGCCTGCATGCCGTGCAGCATGGCGGCACAAACGACAGGGGATAAAAACATGCTTACAGCAGGACATCTCGCCGGCAAAGCCGCGATCGCCTCCGCAATGGTCGATGTGCCAGCAATGGCCGCTGGTTATGCAAGGTCAGCGCGCTGGCTGGATGGCGAGGAAGTCGCCAAGCACTTTGAGCAAAAGGCAGCCGCCATCGCAACCAGCGACATCGCCAACATCGGCACGGTCGGCGGTGACTTTCTGGAATCAGCCGGCGCGTCTGCCCTGCTGGACCGATTGCGTCTGCAGCCTGGTGCGCTGAGTACGAGAACCTTCGTCGGTGGGCAAGCGGTCGGTGCTCGAGTCGATGAAGGCAAAGGCATGCGGACGAGCTTTCTGGCGGTTACCCAAGGGCAGCTGCAGCCGCTGATTCATCAAGCGACGACGGTTGTCACAGGCGAGCTGCTGGCACTCGCCGCACGGTCTGGCGTCGGACTGCAGCGGTATCTCGCGGAGACACTCGCCAAGGCCGCATATGACGCTGAAGCAACCAGCTTCCTTGATGCGAGTTTCGCAGGCAGCGCCGTCAGTCAATCCGGCGCAACGCCGATCGCTTCGAGTGGCAACACCGCTGCGAATATCGATACCGACCTGGCCGCGTTAGTGGCTGCTTACCTGGCCGCGAATAATTCTCTCGAGTCGGCCGCACTGATTCTTTCGCCGGCCGCGGCGGTGCGCCTTTCTTTCCTGCGGTCCAGCGGCACGATCGCTTTCCCCGGCATCACCGTGCTCGGTGGCACGCTGGGCGGTCTACCGGTGTTCGTTTCGAGTGGTGCCGACGTCGCGGGTGCATCGCCTGCCGAGAGCATCGTTGCGCTTGTCGATCGGCGCCGCGTCAGCTACTGGTCAGGCGAAATCGAATTGTTGCGTTCCAACGAAGCAACGTTGCAGCTCGCGGATAGCGTTACTCAAAGCTCAGTGGCTACGGTAACTGCAACTTCTCTGGTCTCGATGTTTCAGGCGAACGCCGTTGCACTAAGCGCGCGAATTCATAGCGGTTGGCTGGCCGCTGAGGGCTCGGTACAAATAATCGAGGGCTTCTGATGAAGCTTG
>JACCZX010000198.1 GCA_013695705.1 Burkholderiaceae bacterium
GATCGGACCAATGTCGCGCGACATGACGGCGGTTGCGATCGGCGTTATTGCCTGGGCTGCATTTACTTTCTGGCTGCACGAGTGGCTAATCGGCGTGCGGCCGCTGTTCTAACAGCGCTACCCGGAAGATGCTGTCGTCGCCTCATGCGACAGAGCGCGCGCCAGAACCTGGACTACGTGCACCGCATCGCGCTTGCCGGTGGCGCGCGTGCCGTCGGCGATTTGATGGCGGCAGCTGGTGCCATCGGCGACGATCAGCGTGTCTTGATCGGCCGCCCGCACCGCAGGCAGCAGCGATAGTTCGGCCATCTTCATCGAGACGTCGAAGTGCGCGGCTTCGTAGCCGAACGCGCCAGCCATGCCGCAGCAACTTGACTCGATAACATCGACTTCCAACCCTGGAATCAGCTTCAGTACTTCGACCGTGGGTGTCAGAGCATCGAATGCTTTTTGGTGGCAGTGGCCGTGAATCAACGCGCGTTTTTCGGGCAATGGCTTCAGCGACAAGTTGAGTTTTCCCGCGCGATGTTCGCGTGCAAGAAATTCTTCGATCAAAAGAGCACTGGATGCCAGGCGCTGCGCACCTTCGCCCAGCCCCATTACCAGGAACTCGTCGCGCATCGATAGCAGGCATGACGGTTCGAGTCCGACCACCGTCGCTTCCCGTTCCACGTGCGGCATCAGCGCCGCCAGCGTGCGTTGCGCTTCCACCTTTGCTTGCTCGACCATGCCGGTCGCGAGGAACGTACGGCCGCAACACAGCGGACGACGACTGCCATCGGCAGGGGACGCAATGTGGACGGTATAGCCGGCCGTTTCCAGAACGTGCAGCGCTTCATGTGCGACTTCGGGCTCGAAGGCGTTATTAAACGTGTCGGCGAAAAGCACTACTTCGCCAGCAGTCCCGCGCGATTGCGGCTCGATCGTCCCGTCGGCATTGACCGGATACGACAGGCCGGAGAGGAACGTATCACTGCGCCACAATGGCAACGATCGTTGCGCGGCTAATCCAAACCACTTTTCCGAAAGCCTCACTGCGGCCGGCATCATGTTGCGCAAATTGAAGAGCCACGGAAGTCGCGCGCCCCAGTGTGCGTAGTGCGGAAGGTACGCAATCGCTCGATCCTTGATCGACATGCCGCGCCGCTGGTGGTAGTGATGAAGAAACTCGATCTTCATCTTCGCCATGTCGACGCCGGTCGGGCATTCGCGGCGGCAGCCCTTGCAGCTGACGCACAGATCGAGCGCGTCGCGAACCGCGTCCGATGCGAGACCGCCTTCGATCTGGCCTGACAGCGCGAGCCGCAATGTATTGGCACGGCCGCGCGTCAGATGCTCTTCATCGCGCGTGACGCGAAAGCTCGGGCACATCGTGCCGGCGTCGAATTTGCGGCAATGGCCGTTGTTGTTGCACATCTCGACCGCTTTGCCGAATCCGTGGGCGGGATCGCCGCCGCTGCCCGGCGCCGTCAACGTGTCGGATACCGGATCGTTCTGCACGTCCCACACCGACCAATCGAGTGCGGTTTGCAGTGGTTGCAGCCGATAACTGGGCGGATAACGAAACAGCCGCGCGTCGTCCATCTTGCTCGGCTTGACGATCTTGCCCGGATTCATCAGGCCATCGGGATCGAACAACGACTTGATCTCTTCGAAGGCGCGCGTCAGGCGCGGGCCGAATTGCCACGCGACCCATTCGCTGCGCACCAAGCCGTCGCCGTGCTCGCCCGAAAATGCGCCTTTGTATTCGCGCACCATCGTCGACGCCTCTTCGGCGATTGCGCGCATCTTCTTCGCGCCCGAATTTTCTCCGGTCTGTCTCATGTCGAGGATCGGCCGCACGTGCAACGTGCCGACCGACGCATGCGCGTACCACGTGCCGCGTGTGCCGTGCTTCGCGAACACTTCGGTCAAGCGCGCAACGTAATCGGCCAGGTGCTCGAGTGGTACCGCGCAGTCTTCGATGAACGACACCGGCTTGCCGTCGCCGCGCATGCTCATCATGATGTTGAGCCCTGCCTTGCGTACTTCCCACAATGACTTCTGTGCCGCTGCGTCGGTCATGCGCACGACTTGATTCGGCAGGCCGAGATCTGCGATCAACGTGACGAGTTGGTCGAGTTGCTGACTGGCATTCGCTTCGCTGAACTCCACCAACAGAATCGCTTCGGGCTCGCCGATCAGCGCTGCTTCAATCACCGGCTGGAACGCAGGATTGCCGCGCGCGAGCTCGATCATCGTGCGATCGACCAGCTCGACCGCAGACGGTTTCAACTTCACTATGTGCTGCGCGCACTGCATTGCTCGATACAGCGTCGGAAAGTTGACGACGCCCAAGGTGCGCTGCGCCGGCAACGGCGCGAGTTGCAGCGTGAGCGCGCTGGTCCATGCCAGCGTTCCTTCGCTGCCCACCAGCAGGTGAGCCAGGTTGACACTGCCATCGCTGGTGTAAGGGCGTTCACTCTGCGGCAGGAAGACGTCGATGTTGTAGCCGCCGACTCGACGCATCACCTTCGGCACGTTGCGCTCGATCTCGTCCCACTCGCGCACCGCGAGGCTGCGCAGCTCCTCGAGCAGCTTGTTGATGCGCGCCGAGCCATCGGTCATTTCGGCTTCGGGCCCGAACCACACTTCGGTGCCGTCGGCCAGCACGGCATCGATCGCGAGCACGTTGTGCACCATGTTGCCGTGCGCAATCGAACGCGAGCCGCACGAGTTGTTGCCCGCCATACCGCCCAGCGTCGCCTGTGCACTGGTCGAGACATCGACCGGATACCACAGGCCGTGCGGCTTGAGTTGCGCGTTCAGATGGTCGAGCACGAGTCCCGGCTCGACCGTCGCAGTGCGCGCATCGACATCGACGCCGAGCACGCGTCGCAAGTGCTTGCTGGTGTCGATCACCAGCGCGGCGCCGGTCGTTTGCCCGCAC
>JACCZX010000209.1 GCA_013695705.1 Burkholderiaceae bacterium
TCCCAGCCAGAGAATCGGGCGCAATCATGTCGCGCACCACTTCCACCGCGTCGTGATGCACGACGCGTACGTTGCTCAACTGTTGGTCGTCGATTCGGTTCAACAGGGCGCCGACACCGGCGGCGAAGACTTCGACGGCGATAAAGTTGACATCGGGCCGCGAGTGCGCGAGTACCGCGGTTGCTTCACCCATGCCACAGCCGATCTCGAGCACCGTCGGTGCGACGCGCCCGAACGTTTGCGCGAAGTCGACGACAGCCGGCGTGTAGGAAATGCCGAATACCGGCAGTAAAGTTTCGAAGGCGCGTCGTTGCGCTGGCGTGAACCGGCCGCGGCGCAGCACGAAGCTGCGAATGTGTGGATGATGCTGGTCGATTGCGTGTTCGATTGCTGCGTTCGATTCTGCTAAACAGCTTTGCTGGGTGCGATGGCGCCGACAGTCGGCGAGCTTGGGGCAGCGCTGTAAAGTTTTTTCGGCATGCGCCCGGCGAGGAACGCTTCGCGCCCCGCCTCCACCGCCTTGCGCATTGCGCCAGCCATTTTGACCGGATACTTTGCCTGCGCCACAGCGGTGTTCATCAGAACACCGGCGCACCCGAGCTCCATCGCAATCGCTGCATCGCTCGCCGTGCCGACGCCGGCATCGACGATCACCGGCACCTTCGCTTTTTCTAGTATCAGTTGAATGTTCCACGGATTCAAAATGCCCATGCCCGAGCCGATTAGAGAAGCCAGCGGCATCACCGCGACACAGCCGATCGACTCCAGCGTCTGCGCCTGAATCGGATCGTCGCTGCAATAAACCATCACCTCGAAACCCTCGCGCACCAGAATCTCCGCAGCCTTTATGGTTTCGGGCATGTTGGGATACAGCGTTTGCGAATCGCCCAGGACTTCCAGTTTGGTGAGGGCGTGGCCGTCGAGCAACTCGCGGCCCAGGCGCAGCGTGCGCAGTGCGTCGTCGGCCGTGTAGCAGCCTGCGCTGTTGGGAAGTATCGTGTATTGCGATGGTGGTAACACGTCGAGAAGGTTGGGCTCACCGCGTGTCTGGCCAATGTTGGTGCGCCGGATCGCGACCGTGATGATCTGCGCCCCGCTTTCTACGATCGCTTCTTTGGTCTGCGCAAGGTCCTTGTACTTGCCGGTGCCGAGGAGTAAACGCGAAGTAAACCTGCGCGTACCGAGTACCAGCGCATCGTCGCTCATCATCCGCCCCCGACTGCAATCACGATTTCAAGATGGTCGCCGTTGGCAAGCGCGGTTGAAGCGTGCAAGCTCTTTGGCACGATGTTGCCGTTGCGCTCGACCGCGACACGTTTGCCGGCGGTGTCGAGCAGAGTCAGCAATTGTGCAACGGTCGCGCCGCGCTGAAAACTACGCGAGTCGCCGTTGACCGTAATTAAGATGTTGTCGTTCATTTATCGCAAAGCTTAATGTGGAGCGGGTGATGGGGATCGAACCCACGTCTTGAGCTTGGGAAGCTCAGGTCCTGCCATTGAACGACACCCGCCGCGGCGCTACTTCAACTCGCAAATTTACATCAGGGTTTGCGCGGACGCGCGCAATGTAATCATCCCGTCGAAGCATCGACTAAACTTCCGATCTCGTGCCAATCGCACGGATCGGGGACGGTCAGATTGCCGACCTAGGAACAGCAGTCGGGCCGGAAGTCACTAATTACCACGTGGAGAAGAGAAGATGAAAAAAGCATGGTTGGCAATTCCGGCAATGGCGCTGTGTTTGGGGTTCGCGCCCGTCGCATCGGCCGATGAAGTGTTCAAGTTCGACGATTTCTTCAAGATGGCCGACAAGAACAAAGACGGCATGATGACCAAACAGGAATTCATGAACGCTGCCGGCATGCGCTACGACGCGATGATGACCAAGATGAAAGCGATGCCCGGTGACAAAGGCAAGATGATGATGAAGGGCCGCATGATGACCAAGGACGGCGCCAAGATGTTTGTCGACGATTGGAAGAGCTACAGCGGCGCATAACTAGACTTTGCAGGAAATCACGCAGCACAAAAAGGGCCCGCCATCGGGCCCTTTTTCACTGTAGCGATCATCACAACCGGTGCGAGCCGGCGATGATGCTGCAGTAGGATGTCGCGTTTGCTGCAATCTCCGAGCGCACCATCTGCCGCCTTTCGCCCGCATTGACAGTGCTCGCTGACCGCGTTCGATGACCTCGTCCGATCGCAAGCTGTCGCCGGGTGTTCTGCTCGCCGCCCTCGGTGTCGCCTATGGCGATATCGGCACCAGTCCGCTGTATGCATTCAAGGAGAGCCTTGCGGGGGCGCATGGCGTTGGCGTCACGACCGATGCGGTTTTCGGCGTGTTGTCGATGATCTTCTGGTCAGTCACGCTGATCGTATCGATCAAGTACATGTTGCTCGTTTTACGCGCCGACAATGAGGGCGAAGGTGGAATCCTGGCGCTATTAGCCCTGGTGCTGCGGCAAATACCGGCTGCCGGTCGCTTGCGCCAGGCTGCGGTCGGGGCGGGTTTGCTCGGTGCTGCAATGTTTTTCGGCGAGTGCGTGGTAACGCCCGCGATTTCGGTGTTGTCCGCGGCCGAAGGATTGAAAGTGGTGTCGCCGGTGTTCACGCCCTATGTCATTCCGCTCACGCTGTTCGTGCTGTTCGCCTTGTTCGCGGTGCAGAGTCAGGGCACAGCCACGGTGGGCCGTGCGTTCGGCCCGATCATGTTCGTATGGTTCGTTGTTCTGGGCGGACTCGGGCTTTGGCAGATCGTGCGCCACCCCCAAGTGCTGTTGGCGCTCGATCCACTCTACGCGCTGCGTTATGCGGTAGCTGAGCCAGGCAAAGCTTTTTTTGCTTTGGGCGCCGTGTTCCTCGCGCTGACTGGAGTCGAAGCTTTGTACGCCGATATCGGCCATCTTGGCGCGCGCCCGGTTCGCACCGCATGGTTCTCGCTGGTGATGCCGTGTCTGATCCTGAACTACTTCGGTCAGGGTGCGCTGGTATTGACAGACGCACAGACGGCCTCCAATCCGTTTTTTCTGCTTGCGCCGAGCGAGTTGCAGTTACCGCTGGTGGTGCTTGCTACTGCAGCGGCCGTGATCGCGTCGCAGGCTGTTATCTCCGGCGCGTTTTCCATTGCCAGCCAGGCAATCAAGCTCGGATTTCTGCCGCGCATGCAAATTGACTACACGTCGAGAACCGAGGCGGGGCAGATTTATATGCCGCTGGTCAATACGTTGTTGCTGGTTGTGGTCGTCGTGCTGGTGCTCGGATTCGGTAGCTCGTCGAATCTTGCGGCAGCATATGGGCTTGCGGTGGCCTCGACGATTGTCATCACGACACTCGGGGTGAGCATCATTGCTCGCTTCAAATGGGACTGGCCTGCGTGGCGGGTCCTCGCGACATTTGTTCCGTTGTTCGCTCTGGAAGCGCTGTTCGTCGCGGCCAACAGCGCAAAGATTCCGAACGGTGGCTGGTTTCCGATTGCCTTCGCCGCGATGTTGTATCTCGTGTTCGCCACCTGGAAGCGCGGCCGTACGCTCGTCAATCGACAGTTGAGGAGTAGCGGGATCGAACTTGAGCCGTTTTTAAGGAGCCTGTCGGTGTACCCCCCGCTGCGTGTGGAAGGCACGGCGGTGTTCATGACGCTCGAACCCGGGTACGTGCCGCACGCGTTGCTGCACAATTTGAAGCACAACCGCGTAATGCACGAGCGCGTCGTGTTTCTGACCGCGATTAGCCGCACCGTGCCGCACGTTGACCCGGCCGACATGACGGAGATTCAGGACTTGGGCGAAGGTTGCCATGCGGTCAGGGTGCGCCTCGGATTTCAGGATCCGTATGACGTCACGAGCTTCCTGAGTGTGCTGGGGCGCTATCACGAATTTGAAATTCTGCCGGCTGAAACGTCGTTCTTTCTGTCGCGGCAAACGATTATTGATGGCGGCGCAAGCAAGATGTGGAAGTGGCGCCGCCTCCTGTTCGGCTGGATGCTGCGCAATGCACAGCCTGCGTCGGATTTTTTTCGCATTCCACCCAATCGTGCGATCGAGATCGGCACACAAATCGTGATCTGACGCGGCGCGGGTGTGCAATGCACGTAGAAGACTCGTCGGGCAGTAGCGCGTTGCACTGCCGGCGGTAGCACCGTTCGAGACCAAGCTTTTCGAGCGGTCACCAGCGTCGAATAAGCGATTTGATGTCGAGTCAATAGCCTTTGGCAACGAGGCGGGAGCACTCATGCAGAGCAGTCCTCGAACATCGCGTCTGCCGATCTGGGCTGGCGCGATTGTCGGTACCCTTATCGGACTCGCAGACGGCGCCAGCTTGATTGTTGGTCTCCTGCTCGGACTCGTGAGCGGCTACGCACTGTATGCGTGCAAGCTTGCTCGCGTTGAAAATAAACAGCTGCTGCAACGCCTTGGTGATTTGCTGGAGCGAGTTTCTCTGCTCGAGTACGCCGTAAAGCGCTTGCGCTCTGCAGCACCGATGTTGCCGGAGCCGGCGCTCGAAGTGGAGGTCGCGCAAGCGCCAGCCGAACTTCAGGCGCCGATCACTGCGCGCCCCGATTTGGCGACACCGTCGGCAGTGCCAGCTTCCACTTACGTTGCGCCGATACTTGCCGCGGCTGTTCCGGCACCGGCTCGACCGCGAGTCATGCCGCCGCCCAAGGTCGCGGCGCCGTCCGTGGCCGAGAAAGTGATGGCGGCAACGCGCGCGTGGATATTTGGTGGCAACACAGTCGCACGGGTCGGGCTGCTGGTGCTGTTCGTCGGCGTCGCGTTCCTGCTGCGCTACGTGGCCGAGCGAACCCAGATTCCGATCGAGCTGCGGCTGGTCGGCGTTGCGCTCGGGGGTCTGGCGCTGCTCGTGATCGGTTGGCGCCTGCGCCACAAACGGCTCGGCTATGCGATTACATTGCAGGGCGGCGCCATCGGCATTTTGTATTTGACGGTGTTCGCCGCGATGCGTCTGTACGACGTGCTGCCGGCGGTGCCGGCGTTTGCGTTGCTGGCGTTGCTGGCGGTGTTCTCCGGCGTGTTGGCGGTGGCACAGAACGCGCGCGCGCTTGCAGCGCTCGGCGCCACCGGCGGATTCCTGGCGCCGATTCTGGTGTCCGCCGGCTCGGGGCGCATCGAGATTCTGTTGTCGTTCTATCTGCTGCTCAATCTGGGTGTGTGCTTGGCATCGCGTGGTTCCGCGCGTGGCGCGAACTGAACTGGATCGGCTTCGCGTTTACGTTCGGCGTGTTGGGAATGTGGGTCGCGCAGCGTTACACGCCCGACCAATACTCGATCGCTCAGGGA
>JACCZX010000213.1 GCA_013695705.1 Burkholderiaceae bacterium
GGTGATGGCGCAATTCTACCGCGGCCTCGCCGTCATGCTGGCGACGGCGCAGCGTGCCGGCAACAAGCGCCGCGCCAGGGCGATCCACGCCAAGATCAAGAACGCTCGAAACGACTTCCTACACAAGATCACGACGCAACTGGCCAAAGATTACGCGCTCATCGCGGTCGGCGACGTCAATAGAAAACAGTTGGCAAAAACACGGATGGCAAAATCCGTGCTTGATGCCGGCTGGTCTACCTTTCGACAGCAGCTTGCCTACAAGGCGGTCGGCTTCGTCGAGGTCGACGAGAAATTCACGACACAGACCTGTTCGTGTTGCGGCTCGGTGAGCAGCAACGCGCGGCCGAGAGGTATCGCGGGACTGTCTAAGCGAGATTGGGAATGTTCAGATTGTGGTGCGAACCACGACCGCGACGTGAACGCGGCCCGGAACATTCTCGCTCGCGCGCTGAGTGCTCAGCGTCTCGTTGGAGAAAGCCGGGGGAGTGTCGCTCATGGGTGACAACCGGATAAGCACGAATATCCAGTTGCTCGACGCCAACGGAGACATCTTCGCCGTCGCTCCAATGGATCGCGCCACCGCATTCGCGATGATCGACCAAGTCATGGAAGGCTTCAGCAACCCGACGTCATGCGAAGGGCTGCACTGATGAGCCGAGATATCCCAGTGATTTTCAGCGCGCCTATGATCCATGCCCTCATCGCTGGCACAAAGCACCAAACCCGCCGGATGGCATGGCGCAGCGAAACGGACACCAAGTCAATGGCGTTCGTTTGCGATGGCGAGAAGCCCCACCCGCTTTCGAAACCGGCGAAGAATGTCAGCGTCCAGATGGCGGGGCGATATTGGCTCCGGCCGACTCTTTGGCAGCAGGTCAAGGTTGGCGACAGGCTTTATGTGCGAGAACGTGCCAGCCAGGCCGGATGGGATCCGGGTGGCGATTACGAATGGCTTTCGATCAAGTATGCAGCGACGGGAGATTGTAAGGTTGTCCGCACCCCATTCCCGGGCATAAGCAAGCCGTTCAAGACAAATGGCGACATTCCCTCCATCCACATGCCGAGATGGGCGTCGCGCCTGACGCTGATTGTCACCGGTGTGAAGGTTGAGCCACTTCAAGACATCAGCGACGCCGACGCGCGGGCCGAGGGCTTCCAACGGCTGGAAGGACTGCGCGGCCCGGACGTCGAAGAGGTCCACCGCGATGCAGCCCGGGATTGGTTCTCTGATCTCTGGACAAATCTTCACGGCGCCGAAAGCTGGAGGGCCAACCCAGACGTCGTAGTGGTCAGTTTCTCCATCATCAAGGCCAACATCGACGCGCCGGAAGCGAGGGCGGCATGACCGGCATCGTACGCACACCACTTCGCATTCGGATCACGCTCGACGACGGGATCGCATCTTATTTCCGGGCTCTCCGCGCTAGTCCATTTGGAATTTATGGAAGCGAGCAAGCCACGGCTATTTATCTGATACGCGAAGGACTAATCAGCCGCTTCGAACAGCCGATCTATCGCGACGCGATGATGCCGCACCTACCCGATGACATTCAGAAAGCGTGGGGGGTGCGAGTCTAATGGCTGACGTCACCGGACCGATCTCGACGCTCGCAAACTCAAGCCATGAAGTGCCGGACGGTCAGACCTGCGACGACCACCCGGATCGCCCGGCTGTCGCCCGCATTCAAGGCGAGACCGATTCCTTCGGCTGCGAGATGAACGATATGTGCGCGGAGTGCGCAGACAAGCACCGCGCCTACCTCCGATCGCCGGAGGCCGCCGAGCACCGCAAAGGCACCTGTGAATGGTGCAAGAAGCCCGCCGACGACCTCCGTGACCGTCGCGACTATGAGGAAGGAATGTCGGGCCGCGTTTACCGCGTCTGCGGCATCTGCGTGAAGAAAGAAAACGATGAGCTCGCCGCTGAGGAGCGAGCGCGCGGCGACGACCACGACGACTTCGACGGTGACTACGATGATTAGGGGCCTTGCCGATATCCTCGCCATATACGAAGGCTCGAACGGCGACGCCACCAAGGCGCTTTATGCCGAACTCGAGGCCATGGGCCCTGCGGGCGTCGTCGCCGTCAATGTATTCCGTGCCAGCAAGACGTCGGGTCGCGCCAAAGTGTACCGCGGCAGCCGGTACAAGGGTGCTGCCTACGATACGAAGCAATGGTCGATCGACAACCTGGTCAAGATGCTGAACGAGCACGGTGACCTGCTTCATATCCGGTGGGGCTGGAAGGAAGACCCGCTTCAGGAATTTCACAAGTGGGTCTTTTATGTAGACCTTCCCCAAATGCGCGGTCAGGTCTCGTTCCATACCGCGGCGCGCGGCGACGGCCCCACCTATCCCGGCGACTGGGACGGCATCAAGCAGGTCGGACCGCAGCGGATATGCCGCTGGATTGCTGATCTCTTCGAGACGGCGCGGAGCCCAGCATGACAACCAACAAGGAGGAAATGATGACAATAGTTTGGAAGGCAGTTCTTCAACCGGTGGACGTCCAGCAGATCAGCGTCCCGCAGGGTGCCGAACTGCTCTGCGCTCGAGAACAACACGAGCGGATTTGCGTTTGGTTTCGTTGCGACCCATCCGCTCCGCAGTCGTCACGAACCGTCGCGATTGTCGGGACAGGCAACGGAGCGCCCGCCGCAGATGGTCGCTATCTCGGGACCGCCAGCCTAAGCGGCGGCGCGCTGATGTTTCACGTCTTCGAGCGAGTTTCGTAATGATTGCTCGCAGGACCGCCCCCGCTTTTCTGGCGCGGCTCCAGCAGGGCCCGTTCCGCCGGATCGCTCGCGGACAATGGAGCGCAACATGATCATTCGTGTACTGGACGTCGAAACCAGCGGGCTTGACCCCGCTGTAGACGAAGTCATCGAGATCGGGTTCTACGATATTTATGGAGGATTGCTTGATCCCGGGTCGATCCGGCAATCATTCGTTCGCCCGGCGCGGGCGATTCCGGCCGTTGCTTCGGCGGTCCACCACATCACGGACGCCGACGTAAAGGATGCACCGACATGGGCCGATGCCTGGCGCATGTTGATTCAGACCCGTGATGACGGCGAGGAGTTGAAGTTCGCCGCGCACATGGCATCGTTCGAGCGGCGGTGGCTCGACCCGCTGATCAAGGCCGACTTTATTTGCACATGGAAGGCGGCTCTGCGGCAATGGCCGGATCTGGAGAGTCACTCGCTTCAGGCAATCCGGTATGCCTTGAAGCTTGCCGCCGATCCCGTACTGGCGATGCCGCCCCATAGAGCCGGTCCTGACGCTTACCTCTGCGGCGTCCTGCTGCTCGAACTGCTGAAGCACCAGACCGTCGAGACGCTGGTGGCTTGGAGCGCCGAGCCGGCGGTCTTCACCAAGTTCGATTTTGGCAAGTTCAATGGCCAGCCGCTGTCGGCCGCCGATGACGGATTCCTGAACTGGATGCTCGGCAAGGACTTCAGCGAGGACTGGCTCTGGAACGTCCGGCGGGAGTTGGCCCGCCGCGCCGGCGCCGCCGAGCAGGCGAAGGCCGACGCCCGGAAGGCCTATCTCGACCGCGCTGCCGAGGCGCTGCCGCGCACCGCCAGCGTCGCCGATCTAGAGGCCTGGTATGGCGATCAGGCGGCCGAGCGCAGCAAGCACGGCTTTGTCCCCGGCACCGACGAATACGACGTCCTGGTCGGGGCCTGCGCGGCACGGAAGAAGGCGCTGCTCGAGTCCGGCCAGCCGAAGTTCGAACCTGCTGGAGCGCCGTCATGAACGCTCTGCACGATGCCGGCGGTAAGGTCCGGATCGCCCTGAAGGATGGCGTTCACGGCGACGCCCTCTTTGCCGGGCCAAACAGCTGCTACCGGCTGATCCTGACCCGAAAATGGGTGAACCTCTTCAATTCCGGCACCAGGCTGCCGAACAATTTCGTGCTCTGGATCGGTATGAACCCCTCGGTCGCGGATGCCTCGGTCGACGACATGACCATCAATCGCTGCATCGACTTTTCGATGCAATGGGGTTTCGACGGGCTCGCCATGATGAACGTCTGCGACTATCGCGTCACGGATCCCCGGGGCCTGCTGGCACCGGGCATCGAGCCGCGCAGCAAGGGCAACCTGCCGCTGATCAGGAACACGGCGCGCGAGGCCAAGAAAATTGTCTGCGCTTGGGGTGCGCTGCATCGCGATCTCGTCCATTTTGCTGTCGATGTTGAGACCGCGCTGCGTGCCGACGGTCATGATCTCTTTTCATTAGGTCTGACGCAAAACGGGTCGCCAAGGCACCCGTCACGGCTCGCCGCTGACACACCGCTCGTCGAATTTAAGGAATTGAGGATATGAAACAACCAATCCCGGATAGCGCGTTAGACGACCGCCTCGGCTTTGTCGGCACAGCAGGTTCTGGCAAGAGTTATAATGCGATGAGTCGCATCGAGCGCTTGCTCGAGCGTCATGCGCGCGTGGCCTGCATCGATCCGCTTGGTGTGTTTTGGGGGCTGCGGCTCACCCCTGATGGCAAGTCCGAATCCGGTTTCAACATTCCGATATTCGGCGGGCCGCACGGCGATCTACCGCTGACCGAACATTCCGGCGCGCTGATCGGCGAAACTGTCGCTGGCATGGTCGAGTCCTGTATCATCGACCTGAGTGAGATCGGTACCAAAGCAGGCGAGCGTCGCTTCATGCTGGCGTTTCTTACGGCACTTTATCGCAAGGCCAGTGGCGAACCGCTGCATCTCGTTATCGACGAGGCTGATATGTTCGCCCCGCAGAAACTGACGGACCGCGACGGCGATGCCGCGCGGCTGCTCGGCATGATGGAGACCGTCGTCCGGCGGGGCCGGATCAAGGGCTTCGTGCCATGGCTGCTCACGCAACGCCCCGCTGTCATCGCCAAGGATGTCTTGAGCCAGGTCGATGGCCTTGTAGCATTCAAGCTGACGAGTTCGCAGGACCGTGACGCCCTGAGCGCATGGGTTGAAGGATCGGCCGAAAAAGATGACTGGAAGGTAATGCGCGCCGCACTGCCGGCCATGGAAAGAGGGCAAGGCGTCGTCTGGATACCGGGTCGCGGCATCCTTGAGGCCGTTAGTTTTCCGGAAAAAATCACGTTCGATTCCTCACGAACACCGAAGCGAGGTGAGAAGAAGCGGACAACCGAGTTAAAGCCGATCGACCTCGGCGCGCTAAAGGGCCGGCTCGCGGTCGTTGACGCCGAAACCAAGGCTAATGATCCGAAGACGCTCAAAGCTGAGATCGCCGGCTTGCGCAAAGAACTGGCATCCAAATCCGCGATTGTGCAAAACACCGGTTTAGACCCTGCCGCGATCGCAGCGGCCGAGCAGCGCGGCTACTCGCTGGGCTTCACAGAGGCCGGCCGCCAGGCATCGGTCTCGTTCGAGGCGCTGAAGCAACTGACCAGCACCACGGTCAAAGGCTTCGCGGAGTCGTTCCAGTCGAATATCCGCGGCGAGAAGATCGATTTTCCAGCCCCAACTTTTACTCAATCGAGCAGGTCGGCGGCCGCCTTGCCGCGCGCGCCGGCACCGGCAGCGAGCAAGTCGACGGCGAGCGGTGACGGCAGCCTCAGCGGATCCCCACAGAAAATCGTTGATGCCATCCGATGGTGGAACGTGCTCGGCATCGCCGCCCCGAGCCACGCACAGGTCGGATTTGTCGCCGGATTCTCCCATAAATCGGGAACATGGGCGACATATCTGAGCCGGCTGCGCAGCGCGGGCTTGATCGAAGGGCGCGGCGACCTCGTCTTGACCGACGCCGGGGTCGCCGCCGCCAACGAACCGGCAATCCCGCCGACGGGAGAGGACCTGCGGTCTACGGTGCTCGGCAAGGTCGACGGACCGCTCGTCAAGATCCTGAAACCGATCTTTGCCGCCTATCAGCGCGGGCTGTCCCACGCCGATGCCGGCGAGGCGGCTGGGTACAGTTCGTCATCTGGGACCTGGGCCACCTATCTCAGCCGACTCCGATCGCTCGATCTCATCGAAGGCCGCGGCGAACTCAAAGCACAAGGATGGCTATACCCATGAAGCGCGCCCTGACGATTCTGAATGAAACCGGCGACGTCACCATCACCTGGGAAGCGGAGAACGACGAACTTATGGTCGCCGTGATCGAGAAAAAGATGAAAGCCGGCATCGTATTTTTCCTGATCGAGCCGCGGAACGGCGGACTGTCGCCGCCGGACACCAGCAAGCCGCTCAAAAAGACCAAGGATGCCCTAAAGCACCGGGCGCTTTCCATGAAGGACGAGGACTTCGAGGCGATGGTCGCCGAGGGCAAGGCGGAACTGATCAAGACCCCCGACGCGCCGGCGCGCACCGTGCGCAAGGCCGCCACGGCTCAGGAGGTTGCCACCGGCCAGTCCGTCGGCGTGCAACAGAGACGGGGCGGCTGAATGCTGTTCAAACGGACACCCCTTCCCCCCGACGTCGAGTATTTTCTCGACGGTGCCATTGAATGCGATGAGATCGGCTCGTTTGCTCATTCAGTCCTGACATTACTCGGCGATCGGAAGACGGTGATCGGCATGGTCGACGTCGAGAACCCCGGGCGTGCCCTGCGGAACCGACAGGATAAATGTCACGCCCTCGACGCCTATGCTCATGAGATTGTCGCCGATCTCGCTGCGCACGAGCAGCGCGCCTTCGTCGCAGCCGGCATGCGCTGGGAACCGCTCCGCCTGCTTCGGATTGCGGAATACTTGGCACATTTCAATTTCGAGGACCAGACCCGTGGCGGCGCTAACCTGCCGTTCCGGAAACATTGGCGTTGCGACAGGAACTACGATCCAACGCCTGCGGCGCGCCGGCATCTCTACGCGCCGACCGCGATCCGCCGGACCACGAAGTTGGAGGACTGCTCCATGCCCCGGGCAAGGCTGCTGGCGAGCCGGCTTCGACTCCTTCCGGC
>JACCZX010000215.1 GCA_013695705.1 Burkholderiaceae bacterium
GCACCCGGTCGTGCACCTGAATTTTGAAGTGAATCAGCGCGAGCTTGGCGTCCTCGTCCTCGAGATGGACGTTCAGGATATTTGACTCGGCTTCGGCGATCGCCACCGCGATGCGGCCCAGCACGCCGCGCTCATTCAACGCGCTGACGTCGATGCCGACCGTAAAGTGGCTCGCGGTGTCTTTCGCCCACTGCAGTTCGATCCAGCGTTCCGGATCGGCCCGGCGTGATCGCTGTGCATGCAGACAATCCGCCTGGTGCACCGCCAGGCCTTGGCCCTTGCGAATGTGCCCGACAATCGGATCGTCGGGAATCGGATGACAGCAACTCGCCATCTGCACCGCCATGCCCTCGGTGCCGCGCACGACGACCGGAACCGTTGACGCCTGTACCAGCGGACTTGCGCTTTGCGTGGTCTCCATGTCGCCGGAGCCAAGCGCGAGCTGGCGCGCCACCACCGCCGGTAGCCGGCGGCCCAGACCGATATCCGCCAGCAAGTCCTCTCGCGTGTTGGTATCGGACTGCTTGACGACCTCGCTCCACTGCTCCTCCGTAACGTCGGCAAGCGCCAGGTTAAACGGCTCCGCAGCTTGCGCCAGTAACTGTTCGCCAAGTTCCACGGATTCGCCGAACTTCATCGTGCGCAGGAAATGACGGATCTCCGAACGGGCCTTGCCGGTTCGGACGAACGAAACCCACGCCGGATTTGGTTTCGCTTCAGGGCCAGTGACGATCTCGACCATATCGCCGTTTTTTAACTGCGTACGCAGCGGCGCAATCTCGTTGTTGATGCGCGCCGCCACTGTCTTGTTGCCGACGTCGGTATGAATGCTGTAGGCGAAATCGACTGGCGTTGCGTCGCGCGGCAACGCAACGATACGGCCCTTGGGAGTGAAGATATAAACCTTGTCTGGAAACAGATCGACCTTGATGTGCTCCAGAAACTCGCTCGAATCTCCGGTTTGGCGCTGAATCTCTAGCAGCGACTGCAGCCATTGATGCGTGCGTGATTGCAGCTCCGACAGATCGGAGTCGTCGTCCTTGTATAGCCAGTGCGCCGCTACACCGGTTTCGGCCACGTGGTGCATGTCGTTGGTGCGAATCTGAAACTCAACCGGTGTGCCGTACGGTCCGATCAGCGTGGTGTGCAAAGACTGATAACCGTTGACTTTCGGAATCGCGATGTAGTCCTTGAATTTGCCGGGCACTGGCTTGTAAAGACGGTGCAGCGTACCGAGGGCCAGGTAACACTGCGCCGGCGTGTCGATCACGACGCGAAAACCGTAGATATCGAGTACCTGCGAAAACGAGAGCTGTTTATCGGCCATTTTTCGGTAGATGCCGTAGACCGTTTTCTCGCGTCCCTGCACCTCCGCGCGTAGTTTTGCGTCCGCCAGCGACTTGCGCACGGCCAGCATCATTTTGCTCAGCACTTCGCGCCGATTGCCGCGCGCCGCCAGCACGGCTCGATTGAGCACTTGATAGCGCAGCGGATACAAATGTTGAAAGCTCAACTCCTCCAACTCGCGAAACAAGGTGTTCAAGCCCAGCCGATGCGCGATCGGCGCGTAAATTTCGAGCGTCTCGCGCGCGATGCGCCGCCGGCGTTCGGTATCGACCGCCTCAAGTGTGCGCATGTTGTGCAGCCGGTCGGCTAGCTTGATCAGCATGACGCGGACATCGCGCGCCATCGCGAGCAGCATCTTGCGAAAATTTTCGGCCTGCGCCTGTTCGGTTGAAGAAAACTGAAGTCGATCGAGTTTGGAAACCCCATCGACCAGGTCGGCAACAGTCGACCCGAAGCGCTCGATCAGCTGTGATTGCGCAACTCCGCAATCCTCGATGACGTCGTGCAACAGTGCCGCCTGAATTGCCGCACCGTCGAGCCGCCATTCAGTAAGGATTTCGGCGACTGCGAGCGGATGCGTGATATAGGGGGCGCCGCTACGCCTGAACTGACCAAGATGCGCTTCGTCGGAGAAACGAAATGCCTCTTTAATTTTCTGAACATCGGCCGACGGCAAGTATTTCTTGACGCGGTCGGTCAGGGTAGCGACGGTTGCTACCGCACTCGCAATCTCGACATTGGGTTCTGAGCGCCAAACGGCTTTCTTGAATGCCTGGGCCGCACGGCGCGCGAAACCGGGCGCTGCCGGCTCAGCGGCGTCTGATGCAGCAGGAGGGTCTTGTGAATCCATCAGCGCAGACCGGCGAGTTCGAGGCCGGCGAAACTGAAGTCAAAGCCGCTGCGCAAGGCTGGGCGCAGTCTCTACGTCGGAACTTTGCGCAACATTTCGATGCCAACCTTGCACTGCGCGATTTCGCGCAGTGCAGCTACCGGCGGCTTGTCGCGCGTATCAATTTTTGGCGTGTGACCCTGCGCAAGCTGACGCGCGCGATAAGCGGCGGCGAGGCACAGCTGGAAGCGATTCGGAATCTGTTTCAGACAATCTTCTACGGTGATGCGGGCCATGGCGGTACCTCAATGAGCATTCGCGCCAGTTTAACCGAGGCAGGCGCCCTCTGCCGTTATCCGGCAATCCCTAATTGCGTGAAAAGCGCGTGGTGACGAACCGCTTGAGTGGCGTAACGCAGCCGGGTAGCCGCGACGATGGCCACCAGTTGCGATAGGGCGAGATCGAAATCCTGGTTGATGATCACGTAATCGAACTCGGGCGCGTGCGCAATCTCGCTGCCGGCCGACAGCAGGCGCCGGGCGATGACGGCAGGCGAATCCTGGCCGCGCTTTTTCAGCCGCGCTTCCAGCGCGTCGATCGACGGCGGCAAGATAAAAATTCCGACGGCGTGCGCAAATTGACTGTTGACTTGCCGCGCTCCCTGCCAGTCAATTTCGAGCAGCACGTCGATACCGGCACGTACGCGCTCCTCGATCCATGCG
>JACCZX010000270.1 GCA_013695705.1 Burkholderiaceae bacterium
TCACTTCTTCCAGCAGTGGGTTCAGGAAGTTTGTGATCACGCAGTAGTGCGTCGTGCGTGAACCCGCGTGATGCTTGCCGTGATGGCGCGGCGTCTGCAAAAGGTGCAGTTTTTGCAGCCAGCGCACGGGCGCTGGAACTTCGGCGCTGTTCATGTGCGCCCATTTGTGAATCTGGTTCGCGTTGATCACGAGCAGAGCGAACAGCACGATATGCCAGCTCAACCATCCCATGTACAGCGCGGCGCCGATCAGTGTCGCTCCGGCCAGCAACAAATCCCAGGAACTGGCGAGCCACGTCTTGGGGAGAAACTCTCGCGGCCGCCAGTGGTGGCGCAGATTGTTCTCCGCTAGCGAGCCGATCAGGGGCGCTCCGGGCCGCGCGTACGCATCCTCGACCCAGTGCACCGCGCCCGACACAAAGTCGGCCAGCAATACAGTGACGCCTGCTTGCATGATCAGACTACTCATACGTCCTCTATGGGAATACCGCAACATCGCGGCATGCACAGAATCGACGACGAGCTGGCGCCCTCTTACACTCCATCGATAACGTATTGAGTACTGATACTGTCAGCACCGTGGGGACGCACGAATGAGTACGGAGCAGTTGATCGATTCGCTGAAGCGCGTGCTGAAGAGCCGCCACATCACTTACGCAATGCTGGCGCAGCGCATCGGAATGTCCGAGGCCAGTGTGAAGCGCCTTTTTTCGCAGCGCACGTTCACGTTGAGCCGGCTCGAGCAGGTGCTGACGGCGCTCGAGCTCGATTTTTTCGAGCTGGCAAAACTTGCGCGCGGCGCCGGGGACGCACCGGAGGAAATGACCGAGCCGCAGGAGCATGCGTTGGCCTCGGAGCCGCGCTTAATGGGTGTGTTCTATCTGCTGTTCAACGATTGGCAGCCTGCGCAGATTCTCGCGCGCTATGAGTTGAGCGAGACCGACCTCACGAGGCTGCTGCTCAAGCTCGATCGGCTGCGGCTGATCGAGTTGCTGCCGGCGAATCGGGTCTCGTTAAAAGTAGGTCGCCATTTGCGGCTGCGGCCGAGCGGGGCGATTCGCGCCAAGCACGGGCAACGGACGATGGCCGAGTTTCTTGCAGTCGAGTTCGATCGCCACGGTGGGAATTTTCGCTTTGAGTTCCGCGATGTTTCGCCGGCCTCGTTCGCGGTGGTTCACCGTAAGCTCGACCGCTTGGCAGCGGAGTTCAACGAACTGGCCGAGCTCGACAGCTCATTGCCGACCGAGCAGCGACAATCGATCGGCCTGGTGCTTGGCATGCGTCCCTGGAAAATTGGGCAGTTCACAAACCTGAAGGAACGGCCGCGTCGTCACTAGAACGCGCGCCACAGCGGCGTTAAAAACCCGCCACTAAAACGCGCGGCAATTGCACTTCCGTTTAGCCGCGTACGGCGCTCACGTTGTGTTGTTGTGAACTGCGGCGAACGAAATCGAGCACCGCCTCGCGATAGGTAGAGCCGCCGGTGCGGCTTGCGCCCGAATGGCTGCCGCCTTCGATCTTGATAACCTGCTTGACCTTGCTCGCAGCCGCGGCGTAAAGCTCGTCGGCCATTGCATGAGGAACGATTCCATCTGCAGTGCCGTGAATGATCAAAAGCGGCACTTCGACCTTGCCGATCTTGGTGGCCGAATCAAACGGCTGCGTCACGGCCAACCCGATCCCTGGCACCCAGCCGTATTTCATTTTGCGCACCACCGCCGAAATCGAGGTAAAGGTCGATTCGATAATGACGCCGCCCACCTGATTGTCGGTGCTCCGCAGCGGTCCTGCCGCAAGGTCGATCGCAAGCGCGCCGCCGAGGCTGTGGCCGTAAATGAACCTGCGCGCCGGATCGGGTTCGCGACGCTTCAATTCCTCGAGCGCCACACGCGCATCTTCATACGCAGTTTCCTCGGACGGAAGCAGCTCGGTGCTCTTTCCGAACCCGCGATAGTCGACTGCGAGCACATTGAAGCCAAGGTCGACCCAGCGCGACATGCGAAACACGCTGCCGTTCAAATTCCACCGCGCGCCGTGCAGATACAGCACCGTGGGCGCGTGCTTGCCATCGGGCTGCGGCACATACCAGAAGTGCAATTGATGGCCGTTGGCCAGCTTGACTTCGTATTCCTCGGTATCGGCCAGCGGCTCGGAAAACCAGCGTGGGTTATCCCTTATCGGATTGAAGATTGCCTGCCGCTGCCATTCGTCGAGCGACGAACAGCCGGCAGCGCCGCCACCGATGGTGAGGGCGCTTAACAGCAACGTGATCGGACGCTTTAGAAATTGTTTCACGACGTTTGGACGATAAGCTCAAGCCAGAGTTCTTGCTATCGAACGTGCGGACTACTTCGCGCAAGTTCAACGCTTCGGCTGCGCTTTCAGCTGACGCTTGTTCAATCCGAGCATCGTCCCGCGACAAGTTTTTGCGCCGCAGCGGCACTCGTAATTCTTCTTTAGCGTGGCGGTCAGGCGCTCTTCGATGGTTAGGCTGTAGTCGTAGTTGAGTTCTTCACCCGAACGGATATCGCGCAGCGCCTGGATGAACACGCGCCCGTCGTCGGTTTCTTCGGTCTCGCAATTGGGGTCGCACGAATGATTGATCCAGCGCGATGCATTGCCGCCGACGCTGGCGTCGATCACCGTTTTCTGATCGTCGAGCGAAAAGAAAAACGTGTGAAACGGATCGTCGGGGTCAGAGGGTGGTCGCCGGTCGGCTTCCTTCCAGGCGATGCGCTCGCCTTTGTATTCAATGATGTTCTTGCCGGCTTCAAGGCGGCGTGCTGCGTACACCCCACGACCGTGGATGCGCGAATTCTTGACGACGATGCGAGGTTTGCGTGGCGTTGGCATGGGTGAGTGATTGCTGGCGAAGGCCTGTCTTTAACTGATTCCCATCAAGCGCCGAAGCTCATTGATCGGATTTGATTTCAACACGTCGATCAGGTTGTTGAACTGATCGGTCCAGAGCGAAAAATTCGGATTTGGCTCGATCGGCGCGGCCACTTCAACCAGTAACTCATTGTCGAATGCAGCCGGCGAGCGTGCGATCAGCACCCAATCGGTGATCGACCCCGCGCTATCTTCGCCTGGTGCATCGGTGACGAGTCGGCCCGTCAAACCGTTGGCCTGTGCAATGTTGGCGAGCACCGGCTTTAGATCGAGAAATCGGTTCGAGATATGGACTGCCAGAATACCTTCGGGCTTTAAATGCTGGAAGTACATCTGGACCGCTTCCCGCGTGATCAGATGCACGGGGATCGAGTCGCTTGAAAAGGCATCGATCGCCAGCACGTCGTAATTCTGGCGCGCACTTGAAGCAAGCTCGCGTTCCATCGACAGACGCGCGTCGCCGATCACGTAATCGATCGCTGCCGGCGAAGAGTTGAGATAGGAAAATTGATTTTTCGCCAGCGCGAGCACATCGGGATCGAGTTCGTAAAATCGGACTGCGTCACCGGCGCGTCCGTAGGCTGACAGCGTGCCCACGCCAAGGCCGACAAAGCCGAGACGAACCGGGCCATCCTGCTGCTTGGCTTCGATTGCACGGCCGACTCCCGAGGTGCGTGCGTAATAAGTGCCCGGCTCGAGACGCTTGGCATTGATGGTCTGTTGCTCTCCGTGCAGGATCACGCCGTGCAGCAGTCGCCGCACTTGCTGATCGCCCTCGCCCTGCTCCTTCACCCGCAGCGTGCCGTAGAAATTGCGATGCATGTACACCACTTCGTCACGCAGGAATCCGATGTACTGGCTGCCGAACCACGCGGTGGCTAAAGTGGCGATGACTGCCGGTCCGACCAGCCAGCGTGTGCGGCGTGCGACAAATACCGCAAGCGAAGTTAGCAGCACCAGCGCGACCGGCAATTCGAAATACGTGGGGAACACTCTGGGTGCGACCAGCCCCACCAGCATGCCGCCGAGCGCGCCGCCAAGCGAGATCGTCAAGTAAAACTGCGTCAGGTAGCGCGGCACCGGTTTGCTCAACGCCAGCTCGCCGTTGCAGAAAAATGCCGCCATCATCATGCCGATGGTGTACAGCGGCACTGCCAGGCTGACGTCGAGCACGCCGCGATTGGCCGACAGACCGGCAGCCATCGCAACCAGCAGCAGCAAGGTTGGAAACAAAAACCAGTGGCGCTGATACCAGCCGCGGCCCTGACGGCCTTCAAACGCGACGACGAAGGTCAGCAGATACAAGGACAACGGCAGCACCCACAAGAACGGAACCGACGCGATGTTCTGCGTAATGTGACTGGTGGTAGCGAGCAACAGCACCGAGCCCAGCGCGGCGAACGAAAGCCACAGCAGGTAGTCGCTAAAACGCGGCGCGGGTCCTTCCGCTTCCGTCACGGCGGGTGGCGCAGCCGCGATGCCGGCTAGTACCGCGGTCTGCCATGCCTTCCACGCCGATAGTGCGCACGCGGCCGCAAACGTTGCGTACGCGACACTCCACACGATCGACTGCGCGTGCGCCGTCGAAAACGGTTCGATGGCAAAGGGAAACGCAAGCAATCCAACCAGCGACCCGAAGTTCGACAGTGCGAAAAGCCGATACACCGACTTCTCAGGAAACATCGGCGCCACCCACTTCTGCAGCAGCGGGCCAGTCGATGAAAGCAGGAAGTACGGCAGTCCGATCGTTGCCACCAGCAGCACAACGATGCCGAGTGCGGCATCGGCGCCGGCATCCGGCTTTAGCGCTTCGCTCGGAACGATCGGCAAAAACGCAACGCTGATCGCGAGCAGCGCAATGTGCACGCGCGCCTGATTCTTCGGCGTCAGGTAGCGGGTAATCAGGTGTGAGTAGGTGTAGCCGGCCAGCAAAACCACCTGAAAAAACACCAGGCACGTGGTCCATACGGCCGATGTGCCGCCGAACCACGGCAGGATTTGCTTGGCGATGATTGGCTGCACCAAAAAAAGCAAAAACGCCGACAGCAAAATGGTTGAAGCAAAAAGCGGCATCGATGCGTTGAATTGGTGAGTGAAGCGCGGGCAATCACACGAGTGCCGGGGGCGCAAAGGGGGCGCGATTGTCGCACGTAGGCGCGCGCTGGCCGCTGAATCGCATCTCAGAGGTTGCAGCGGCGTAAGCAGCGCGGAAGCGGTGCTTTTCGAAGCTCCCATAGCTTAAGGCAGGGGCGGCAGGCGCCGAAAATCACGTATGGACGGCTCCCTTTCGCGGCTCGACTCCCGGCAACAGCGGGCGAACGAAGGCGTGTCACTCGATCATCTGCGATTGGGCTGGCGGCCGATCGTGGCGCGCGACCGCCGCGTACTCGGCGTGCGGATTGAAATCAAAACTGCAGCCTCTGGTGGACCGCCGGCGTCGCAGTCGGCGCTCGGCGCAATTCTCGCCGCGCTTGCCAATGCTTCAACGTGTCCACGCGGACTCGTGGTACTCGCACCGCCCGCGTCTTCGTTCGAGTCCGATCTGCGCAGCGTCGGCGAGTGGAGCACGCAAGTCAACAGTAGCGGCAGCAGCGTCATGCTCGAGGTCGGTTCTGAGTCGCTGTCGACTCGGCAGCTGCCCATGCTCGATGTCGCACGTCTTCAAGGATTGCGCATGGTGTTGCGCAATCCTTCGCGCGACTTGCCGCAGGATTGGCAACGATTGTTTACGGTTGTACTTGACGACGGCGAAGGCTGCGAAGTGCACGATGATGAGGGCCCGGCATTATGGGTGCGCGACATGCGCACACGCGTCGACGTTGAAAGTGCTCTGGCGCGCGGCGCGCAAGCAACGATCGGGTGGCCGCTCGACGAGCCCACGGTGGAGCCCTCTGCCGGATTGGAGCCGGCGCGCCGTGTAGTACTCGACATTGTGCGGCTGATTCAGTCCGATGCCGACGTGATGGCGCTCGAGCGCGCATTCAAGAACGAACCGAGCTTGGCGATGCTGCTGTTATCAGTCATCAACAGCGCGGCTTTTGCACCGACTGCGGGGCTGACCGCCCCGATAACGTCGCTGCGCCACGCCATCCTAGTGCTCGGATATAAGCGCCTGGTGCGGTGGCTGGTGTCGCTACTTGGGGTGTCGTCAGCGCATACGCGCTCGATGCCGATGATCTACATGGCGGTGCAGCGCGGGTTTTTTCTGGAAGCGCTGGCGAATCAAACCGGAGGCATGCGCGACGACTTATTTGTGGTCGGTGCGTTTTCGCTGCTGCAGCAAATCACCGGACACTCCCACGAGCGCCTGTTCGAATCGGCCGCTTTGCCGCGGCCGGTGCTCGATGCCATACGTGCGCATTCGGGCGTCTATGGCGCCTACCTTGCGCTTGCCGAGGTTATCGAGCGCGGCGATGGCGTCAGTTCAGAGCGCGCAGCCAAGTTGATCGGCGTATCCATGGGCGAAGTCAACGCGGCGCTGCTGTCTTCGCTGGCGGCCGCCGATGCCGTCACGCTGGTGTAGGCCCTAGTCACCGCTAGTCGAGGCGCGCGCCGCTGCGTTTGATGACCGGTTGCCAGCGCGCACGCTCTGCCTGCATGAACGCACCGAAAGCTTCCGGCGTGCCGCCGCCGACTTGCCAGCCCGCCGTCTCGATGCGCGACCTGACATCCGTCAGTGCGAAAATTGCGTTGATTTCGCGATTCAGTGCATCGATCAAGGGGCGCGGCATGGCGGCCGGCGCGACGAATCCGTTCCATGCGACGGCTTCGAACTTCGGGAATCCGTTTTCTCGAATCGTCGGCAGATCGGGAAGAGTCGGCCAGCGCTCGCGGGTCGTGACCGCGAGAAGCTTTACGCGCCCCGATTGTGCGATCGGCAGCAGTGTCGTTTGATTGGACATCACCGCCTGCACATCACCCGCAGCGACCGCCTGCACCGCCGGCGGCGAACCGTTGAAAGGAATGTGCACGATAAACAGTCCCGCCTCTGTCTTCAGCAATTCCATTCCCAGATGCGATGCGCTGCCGTTGCCCACCGACGCGTAGTTCAACTGCCCGGGATGTTGCCGCACGTATGCGAGAAATTCCCTGAACGACTTGACCGGTAGAGTGCTTGTCACCGCCAGCACGTTGGGTCCGGTGCCGACCAGAACGATCGGTGCGAGATCTCGTGCTGGGTCATACGGCAGCTTCGAGTAGAGATACGGCGCGGTAGCGAGCGGCCCGGTAAACGACAGGCCGACGGTTGCACCATCGGGCGCCGACTTTGCAATTTCGTTAGTACCGACGGTGCCGCCCGCGGCAGGCCGATTCTCGACCAGCACAGATTGCCCGCTGCGTTCGCGCAGCTTGTCCGCGATCACGCGCCCGAGGACATCGATTGAAGAGCCCGGCGGCGCGGTCAGAATGATTCGCAGCGTTCGGCCGGAGCCGAATTGCGCAAACGATGCCGCTGGCGCGCTGCCGAGCATGCCGGCTGCCGCACCGAGCAAACGACGGCGGGAAAAATGAATGCGATGAGCCGTCAAGAGCACGGGCTAATCCTTTTATGTAGTTACCTTCGAGAAATTGTCTGGCTTCGCCAGCGATTTCATCGCTAGCCAATCAGACAAAAGTAGGGTTGCACTTTTGTCTGCGCCTAATTGGGTGCGTGCACGCCAGAGCCCGAAGCACAGTTCGATAAGTCGCCGCCGAATGTTTTCGATGCCAGCGTGATGCCCTGCGTGCTGTTATCGACCGCACTGACGTGCTGCTTGACCGAGCCCGCGAAGGTAGATGCTCGTGCGGCGCGTCCGTAAGGGTCGGTGTTCCAGATGGTCGCGCCGCCACTGTTGCGCACGGCGGAGGTCGTGAACGTGACCTCGCGCCGGCATCCGTTGAATGGCGAGCGTGGATGATCAAACGCGATGCGCGCCGAGCGCGCTGTCGCCGGACCACTGGCGGCGATCGAACTGCATTCAACCGCGCGTGTTTGCCGCACGATGCTGCCGGCGCGCGTGGGGTCGTCGATCAGTTGCCCGGCCGCATCGAGGCCGATGTAGCAAAGGTCGATCGCGCGTGCGATGCCGTCAATCGTGTTGGGATCGTAATAGCGCGCTGGCGAAAACACAGTAAACGCCGGATCGAACGCGGCCAGTTCGACCCCGTCCTGCTTGACCAGCGACACCGCGCTCGACCATGTTTCGAGCAGCCCGGCCGAGAAATTCGATGTCTGCGTATTTGGCACGAAAATGTCGTTGCGCACGTTGTCGATCGTCGGGATCACGCGGCCGAGCTCGGCGCCACCCGCTGTTGATGTCGCGGGTTGCGCGACTCCAAAAGGGACCGCAGTAAAGCCGCTGCCAGGAACGTTAGCGACGAAGCTCGCCGGGTCACCGAACGTCGCCATTACGTTCGCAAGCATTTTTACCGACGAGCGCGCTGCCTCGGCGCCGCGATTGCAGTCGATCGCGTACGTCAACTGATGCAGATTGCTGGCGAGCGATTCAGCCGCGTGCGATTCCTGATGCACGACGGTCAATACATCACACAACAGGTCGAACAATTGCGGCTGACCGTTTAACAATCGTTCACGACGCAGGCTGTTTTCCCACGCGATCTTGTAACCGACATGGTCTTCGATTCGGTTCGAATCGAAAATGCCGTTGGCGGCGTTAAAAGCGATCAGCTGTTCAGCGACATAGCCGAATGGGATGCCGCTGGCGTCACGCTCGCCAGGATCGATCACTCCGTTGCGGTCGGCGTCGAACGCGAAGTGAGCGCGGGCGAATTCCCACAGCACTGATTCGCGCGGATCGCGTCCGTGCTCGTGACCGAAGGTGCACTCGCGTCCATTGGCGGGGTCAACTGCCGTTGAAAGATGCCAGGTCGGATAGCGTTTGCCATCAGGCCCGACGACAAAGAACGTGTCGTGAAAGGCCTGCGTGCAAGTGTCATAGGCGACATTTGGAAACCACTGGCCGATGGCCGCGCTGGCCGGCCGATTCGTGGCCGATGGATTGGATGAACCGGGAGGCCGCGTCGGATCGAGCGCAGGATCTCCGCTGCACGACACGCTCACCGCGCCGGTCAGCAGGAACATCGCGGCAAGCGACGCGCCTACGGGCAGGGCGCGCCCGAGTGCTGGACTGCGAATCCGATTCATGCGTTCACGCTAGGCGCCACCATTGCAATGGTCAAGCAGCGGGTAGCACTCAACCGCGTGCGGCAGGCTTTTTCGCGCTTGCAGAAATCGGGCGCTTGACCGCAGGTTTGCGCACGGCTGCGCTTCTGCGCGGCTTGACAGTCTTCAGCCGCGTCGGCGGAGCGGGGACGACGACCGCGGCGGGTCGAGTTTTGGTTTTGGACGGTTTGCTGCCGGGAGCGTGAACTTCGGGAGTGACGGCGGGCGCGGCTTCGGTGCCATTGCTTGCCGAGCGGGCTTTTTTTGCCGCGTCCGTGGATTTGCCGACTTTGGCCGGGCGCGGCTCGAATTCGAATCCGGTGGTGCCGTCAGGCTTCTTGACGAGGAACGCCGAAAATTTTCGCCGCGTACGGTTGGAAACAAACCCACGCAGTATCTCCGTGCGACCCTCATTCAGCAGCTTGGTCATCTGTGCGACTTCAATCGGCTGCTGCAAAATCACTTTGCCAGAGCGAAAATCGCAGCGCTTTTCGGCGCCGACACTGTTCTCGCACAAGTACGACATCGGTTGCTCGAACACGCGGCCGTCACACTTAGGGCACGGACCGATGGGCGTCAGATTCAAGAAATCGATCGGCTCGCTGCTGCCGTCTTCGTTGCTCTGGCCGAAATCGAATTCAATTTTGAACTCCGGCGTAATCTTCAGCACCGCTGCGAACGGCCGCCCCATCTTGCTGATGAAACCGTTGAGCGGACCGATCGTACGATCGCGCAACAGTTGTTCGACTTCTTCTACCTCGAACGTGCGGCTGCCTGGATGTTTCGGCAGCGAAAACTCGCACTTGGTGCATGCGTAGCGGCGATAGTTCTCAACGATTTTCTTGCCACAATTCGGACACGGCGTTGTCAACGTGGCCGGATCATCGATCGGCACCGTGTTCGATTGGTAACTCTTGGCGCGGTCGACGACTTTCTTCGTCATGCCGGCGATCTCTTTCATGAAGCGGTCGCGCTCTAGCTGGCCGTGCTCCATCAGTGAAAGTTTGTGTTCCCACTCGCCGGTCAATTCGGGCGCAGTGAGTTCCGGAACGTCGAGACCCTTGAGCAACGTGATCAGATCGAACGCCTTGCGCGTCGGCCGCAAGTCTTTTCCGTCGCGCACCATGTAGCGCTGGGCGATCAACCCTTCGATGATGGTCGAGCGTGTGGCAGGAGTGCCGAGCCCTTTGCCAACCATCGCGGCGCGCAGTTCATCGTCTTCGATCAGCTTGCCGGCACCTTCCATCGCCGACAGCAGCGTTGCCTCAGTCAATCGCGCAGGAGGGCGGGTGGCGAGTGCGATCGATTGCACGTCCGTGGTTGGGACGCGCTCGCCGTGGTCGATTTTTGGCAGCGAGCCCTGCTCCTGCATCGCCTCGCGCCCGTAAATCGCGAGCCAGCCGGGCTCGACCAGCACCTTGCCCTCGGTTTTGAACGAATGGCTTTGTACTTCAGTGATGCGGGTCGTGACCAGATACTCGGCTGCCGGATAAAAGATCGATAAAAAGCGTTTGACGACCAGGTCGTATAGCTTTGCTTCGACCTCGGACAACTGCTTCGGTGTTTGCAGCGTCGGAATGATCGCGAAGTGGTCTGACACTTTGGCGTTGTCAAATACGCGCTTGTTAGGCTTGACCCAACCCTGCTTGACGATTTTTTTCGCGAACTCGCGGTACGGTGTACCGCTGCTCAACGCGTCCATCGTCTGGCGTACGGTGGCGACGTAATCTTCCGGCAGTGCGCGCGAATCGGTCCGCGGGTACGTCAGCGCCTTGTGCCGCTCGTACAAAGCCTGCGCTATCGACAGCGTCGTCTTGGCGGAAAAGCCGAACTTCGAATTCGCTTCGCGCTGCAGTGAAGTCAGGTCGAACAACAATGGCGCTAGTTGCGTGCTGGGCTTTGCTTCCTCGGTGGCAGTGCCGGTCTGGCCGCGGCACGCGTCGGCGATTGCCGCGGCGGCTTGCCCGTCCCACAGCCTCTCAGCCCGCGCGTCGACGTCATCGGCTTTTTTAAATGCCGGATCGAACCAGCGCCCCTCGTAGGCGCCGGCTTTGGCATCGAACGACGCTCGCACTTCCCAATAATCGCGCGCCACAAACTTGCGAATCTTGTCCTCGCGCTCGACCACGATCGCCAGCGTCGGCGTTTGCACACGCCCGACGGTGGTCAGATAAAAACCGCCCTCTTTGCTGTTGAAAGCGGTCATCGCGCGGGTGCCATTGATGCCGACCAGCCAGTCGGCCTCGGAGCGGCTGCGCGCGGCGTCGGCCAGCGGCATCATTTCGTCGTCGCTGCGGAGCTGCTCGAACGCCTCACGGATCGAGGCCGGCGTCATCGACTGCAGCCACAGT
>JACCZX010000330.1 GCA_013695705.1 Burkholderiaceae bacterium
GTCATCATGTCGGCACTGCCCTTAAATGGAACGTGCGTCAGCTTGATGCCGGCCTTCGCCGCGAATTCCTCGATTGCCAAGTGCGGCGTGGTTCCGGAGCCAGTCGAGCCATACTCGATCTTTCCGGGATTCTTCTTGGCGTCTTCGACGAACTCTTTCAGCGTTTTCCACGGCGCGCTCGCGGGCACGACCAGACCGAACGTGTAACCGGTCATGTTGATGATGTAGGTGAAGTCGCGCAGCGCGTCGAGCTGCGGTGTCTTCTGCATGTGCGGAATGCGAAATATGCTGATCGCCAGTTGCGACAGCGTGTAGCCGTCTGGCTTGGCCGTCTTAAGCGCGATCGGCGCCACGGTGCCGCCCGCGCCGGGCTTGCTCTCGACAATGATCGACTGCCCAAGCGTGCGTGATGCGGATTCCGCGAACGCACGCAAAACCTGATCGGTCGGTCCGCCGGCGGGAAATGCGCAGTACAACGTTATCGGCCGCGATGGAAATGCCTGCGCGTAGGCGCTCGATGGCAATACCGCCAGCGCGCCGGTCGTCATCAGTATGGTGCGACGATCCATTGTTGTCTCCTGAATGCTGTTATGAGTAGAGTATAGGCACTGTGCGCCGCTGATCTATCAGGTCGTGCTGACGAATTTCTCTACCGCCGCGCGAAAGCGCGCCGGCTGCTCGATGACGCTGATATGCGACGCATTCGGAATTACCACGAGCTGCGCGCCGTTGATCCGCGCCGCCATTGCCTCCGACATTGCGACCGGTGCGCCCTGGTCGAGTTCGCCTGCGATGACCACTGTCGGCATTTTTATTTGTGATAGGCGCGGCAGCGTGTCGACGTTCATCACCGCGTGGCAGCAGCCGATATAGCCGTCGGCGTCGGTCGTCAGCACGCGGCGACGGAAGCGCGCCACGGTGCCGGCTCTGGCGGCACGAAACGCGTCGCTGAAGTAGCGCGCCATTACCGCTTCGACGATAGCGTGCATGCCGCCGCTTTTCACCGCATCGATTCGCTGCTGCCACATGGGTTTGGCCTCGGGCTCGTAGCCGCCGCTAGAATTTGCAATGACGAGCGCGCGCACTTGGGCGGGGTGACGTAGCGCGAGCTCTTGCCCGACCATGCCGCCCATCGACAGCCCGATCCACACAACGGGCTCGCGCGCGACAGCCGCGACCAATCGCGCGGCGTCTTCGGCAAGCTGTTCGAGCGTGTACGCACCAGCCGGAGTTTCGGAGTTGCCGTGGCCGCGATGGTCGTACGTAATCACTCGATGCGTTGCCGAGAGTGCGGTGGCGAGCTCGTCCCACATCGAAAGATCGCAGCCGAGCGCGTGGCTGAGCACGATCGTGCGCGTTGCTGAGCTGGGCGCGCGCGGTTCGCGCACGGCATAGTGCAAAGAAGGTCTGTCTGCGGTGTGGCCGAGGTGACCGGCGCCGGGGTGGCTCACACCGAACAAATCAGCTGCCTCGAGCTCGGCGGCGGCGCCATCAAGTTCGCGCAAGATCTTCAGCGCGTGCGTGAACGCTGTATTCGCAGCCGGCACGCCGGCGTAGACCGCCGACTGCATCAGCACTTCCTTCAGCTCGTCGATCGTCAGCGCTTGGCTCTGCAGCGCAGCTCGCACGTGAATCTCAAACTCCTCCCAGCGCCCGAGTGCGATCGTGATCGACAGCACGATGATGCGGCGCGTGCGTTCGTTCAAGCCGGGGCGCGACCAGATTTCATTCCACGCAAAGCGTGTAATGAAATCCTGAAACTCGACGTTGAAGTCATTCGCGTTTGTCAACGCCCGGTCGACCCATTCGTCCCCTAGAACGCGGCGGCGCTGGGTCAGGCCGCGCTCGAGGTCGTGCCGGTAGCCGTCGTTGCTCATCATTTTTCCCTGCAAGAGGGCTCACGATGCAGTGCTGCGCGCAATTGTGCAATCCTTGCCCGAGCCAGCTTTGCGCTGTGCTCCGCGGCGCCGTCGACGTCGAAGCAGCGGTGCAATTGTTCCGCGTCGACCGCCTTTTGTAACGCGGTGTCGGTTGCAAGATGCGCCTGCATCGCCGCTTCGAGCGGACGGTCGATTGCGATGACATCACGTGCCAGTTCTTCCAGGAGCGCGTGAGCGCGGTCGCGGCCGATGTGCGACGCGAGCAGTATCGTTGCCGCTTCGCTGAACACGAGTCCAGACTGCGCGTCGATGTTCGCGCGCATGCGCGCCGCATTGATTTGCAAGCCCGGCATTGCATGCGCCAGCGCGCTCAACGCCCCGTGCGCACTTGAAAACAACTCCGGCCATTCGGCGCATTCGGCTTGCCAGTTGCCGAGGCCACGCTCGTGTTGCTGCGCCATCGCGGTGAGAATCGCCGCAGCGCGGTGCGGAGTGCGTTGCGCGGCGGCGAGCGCGATCATTACCGAAACTGGATTTTTTTTGTGTGGCATCGCTGACGAGCCGCCGCGCCCGTTGTATGTGGGTTCGGCCAGCTCGCCTACTTCGGCCTGACACATCAGTGCTACGTCAATCGCGATCTTGCCGAGACTTCCAACCAACACCGCGACTTCCAGTCCGAGGCGAATCCATTCATCGCGCTGTGTATGCCAGGGCGCGGGTGGCACACCAAGTTCAAGCGTGCGCGCCACGCGTTGTGCAATCTTCTCTCCATGCTCCTCCATAATGGAAAGCGTGCCCACGGCGCCGCCAAGTTGCAGCGTCAAAGCCCGCGCGGCAAGTTGGCCCAACTGCGCACGCGAACGTACCAGCGGCGCGGCCCAGCCCGTGATTTTGAGTCCGAAGCTAATTACCTGCGCAGGTTGCAACAACGTGCGCGCCAGCACCGGCGTCGCAGCGTGACGCTCGGCGAGTTCCAGCAGGCTTGCGATCAGCTTGTCGAGATCGCGCTCGATCAACACCAATGCATCGCGCGTTGCCAGCACCAGCGCGGTGTCGATCACGTCCTGGCTGGTGCTGCCCCAATGCACGAATCCGGCAGCCGGCTCATTGTTCTCGCGCACCATGCGCGTCAGCGCCTTGATCAGCGGAATTGCGAGGCTGCCAGCAGTACGGCTCTCAACGATGATCGCTGAAAAGTCGTAGAGCTCGGCGCGGCAGCAACTCGCGATGGCGTTCGCTGCTTCGAGCGGAATCATGCCCTCGGCCGCTTGCGCGTGAGCCAGCGCTTCTTCAAATCGCAACATCGCGTGAGCGATCGCGTTGTCGTTAAAAACGGCGGACATCTCCGCCGTGGTGAGCACCGCGTTAAAGGGTGTTCCCATCACTCGTAATCAAAGAACACCGTCTCGGGGTTGCCCGCGCTGCCTTGCACGCGGATATCCCAGCGGTATCGCTCCGGCGCGACTTTGCGCGCGATCAGCGTTGCGCGTCGGTCGGCAGGCACTTGTTGCAGCAGCGCGGATCGGGCGGGCGTCTCGTGATCTTCAAGAAATGCCGCGGTGAACTGGTGCTTGACTACCCCGCGCGCGAACAGCGTCACGTAAACGCCGTCGTTCGGAGTCGTGGATAACGCCAATGAAAACTCGCCGCGAGCGTTGGTCGGCGCGCGGCAAAACGCCGCAACCGGCTGGTTGTGCTTCGAATGTGCTGCGGCGAACGTCCAAGCTTCGAGCATTGCATCATCGATCGGTTGTCCACCGCCATCGAACACCGAGCCTTCGATCGTCAGCGCAGCAGGAGCGGCGGCGTCGAACGCCCAACGCCAGCTTTCATGCGGAAATGGGCCGATCGTCTGCGATGTCGTGATGCCGGACATACGATCAGGGAATGAACGGAGTCGACGCGCGGCCGCGTAGCACGATGTCGAACGTGTACCCAAGCATCACGTCGCCGACCGAATCTTCAATCGAAAATCGTGCAATCAGCGACTCGCGCGCGCGCGCATCGGCGACGCTGTTGAAAATCGGGTCCAGCGTGTGCAGCGGGTCGCCCGGAAAATACATCTGCGTCACCAGGCGTTGCGCATAGACATTGCCGAACAGGGAAAAATGGATGTGCGCCGGCCGCCAAGCATTTGCGTGGTTGCCCCACGGATACGCGGCGGGCTTGATCGTCACGAATCGATAGCGGCCGTCGCCATCGGTCAGAAACTTGCCGAAGCCGAAAAAATTGGGATCGAGCGGCGCATCGTGCTGGTCCTTGCTGTGAAAATAACGGCCGGCGGAATTGCATTGCCACACCTCGATCAGCGAGCGTGTGATCGGGCGGCCGTCCTCGTCGATCACGCGCCCGGCGACGACGATTTTTTCGCCGAGTGGCGTGCCTTCGCCATGCGCCGTCAAATCCGCTTCCAGCGGTGTTACTGCCGACGGCGGAATTTCTATCGCAGCGCTAGCCGCCGGCGCCGCGATGCGCAGCGCCGCCTGCAACGGCCCACGCAGTCGCGTCGACTTATACGGCGCGTGCACCGGAGCCGGGTAGACGCCTTCTGGCACTGCGGTAAACCGGGTTGACGGCATTCGAGGTTTCGCCTAGATTGCTTAGTCTGCTAAGCATTTTGATAAGTGTCAAGCATGCTGACCCACCAACAAAACGACTTGCTATGCCGCGTTGAAGGCGACGCGCCGATGGGGCAGTTGATGCGCCGCCATTGGACACCGATTTGCCTGGCCGAGGAAGTGAGCGAGCCCGACGGCGCGCCGGTCAAGGCGCGTGTGTTCGGTGAAGACCTCGTGGTGTTTCGCGACACCAGGGGCAGTGTGGGCGTAATGCACGAGCGCTGCCCGCATCGCGGCGCCTCGCTCGCGCTCGGCCGCAACGAGGATTGCGGGCTGCGCTGCCTGTACCACGGCTGGAAAATGGACGTCGAGGGTAACGTGCTCGAAATGGCGTCGGAACCGGCGGCGAGCCAGATGGCGCAGAAGGTCAAGCACCGCGCGTATCCGACGCATGAGTACGCCGGCTTTATATGGGCCTACATGGGTCCGCGCGAAACGATGCCGGATTTTCAACCGCCGGCGTGGGCACCGACTGCCGAAGCACGCGTCAGCATTGCGAAGGTCATCGTTCCGTGCAACTGGGCGCAGATCCTTGAAGGTGCGATCGACTCGGCGCACAGCTCGAGCCTGCATTCGTCCGACATGGTGCCGGCGCGGGTCGACAGTGCCAAGGCAACCGAGAAAAACTGGTTGCGCCCGTCGACAGACAAGGCGCCGCGCATGCAGGTGCAGCGCACCGGCTACGGTTTTCGCTACGCGGCGCTGCGCCGTCCGTTGACCAACGCAGCCAGCCACGACTACGTGCGCTCCACCGTGTTCGTTGCGCCCGCGGCCGCGTTGATCCCGCCGAACAATTTGTACAACGTTGCCAACATCAATGTGCCGGTCGACGATACGCACACCGCGTTTTATTTCATGTGTTGGGGGCATCCGTCGCAGACACCGGAAACGGAAACATGGCGCAAGTTTCTCGGGCAAACACTGGGCGTCGATCTCGATCATAACTACGTGCCGCGGCGCAACCTCGGCAACTCTTTCTGGCAAGACCGGCGCGCGATGCAATCCGGTAATTTCACCGGCATCACCGGTTTTCCGAATCAGGATATTGCGATGTGGGTGACCATGGGTGCTATTGCCGATCGCACTCAGGAGCGGCTCGGCGCGAGCGATGTGGCGGTCGTCGAGTTTCGGAAGCAAATGCTCGAAGCGGTCGAAGCGTTTGCCCGCGGCGAGCCTGCTATCGGCACCGGGCAGTCAAGCATCACGCCCGACGTGTGTGCGTTCCAGGCGATCGTGCCGAAGAGCACCGATTGGCGCACGTTCGATGCGAAGGTGGTTTGGGCGCAAGGCGATGCGAACGCACCCGCGCTCGAGCCGTCGTACTCGGTTGCCGCGCAGTAGCCCTCAAGTGGCCAAGCTGCAGTTGTCGATAGCGATGGGTGATTACGATCGCACCCGCGCTCTGCTCGACGGCGCGGTGCAGATCGACGGCGTCGATCCGGTGTACATGACGCTGTCGCCGGAAGAAATTTTTTTCCGCGCGTTTCGCGGCGCTGAGTTCGACGTCAGCGAACTATCGCTGTCGAGCTATCTGGTGAAAGCTTCGAAAGGCGAAAGTCCGTACGTCGCGGTGCCGGTGTTTCTGTCGCGCGCGTTCAGGCACACGTCGATCTACGTGCGCACCGATCGCATCAAGCAGCCGCAGGATTTGAAAGGCCGCCGCATTGGCGTGCCCGAGTATCAGCTGACCGCGATCGTCTGGGCACGCTCGATCCTGCAGGATGATTACGGCGTGCGGCCCGAAGACGTGACGTGGGTGCGCGGCGGCATCGATACGCCGGGACGGCCCGAGAAAATCAAGCTGCAGTTGCCGGCGAACGTGAAAATGGAAAACGCGCCCGAGGGCGACACCATTTCTGCGATGCTAGATCGCGGCGATATCGACGGCTTCATCGCGCCGCGTCCGCCCGGCGGGGCGGCTGCTAACAATCCGAATGTCGGCTGGTTATTCCCTGATCCGACCGCGATCGCGAAGGACTATTTCAAGCGCACTGGAATTTTTCCGATCATGCACGTGGTCGGCGTGAGGAAGACTCTTTCTGATCAGCACGCGTGGCTGCCCGGCGCGGTGTTGAAGGCGTTCGAACAGTCCAAAGCGGTAGCGCTCGAGAAGCTTGCCGATACATCTGCGACCAAGATCACGCTGCCGTTTGTCGAAGAACATCTGAAAGCCGCACGCGACACGATGGGCAGCGACTACTGGTCATACGGCGTGGCCGCCAATCGGCGCACGCTCGAAGCGTTTGTGCGGCATCACCACTCGCAGGGGTTATCCGCGCGGCTGCTATCGGTCGACGAGATTTTTCATCCGGCAACGTACGAGTCATACAAGGTGTAGGGAGACATGGACATGGATAAGAGAATCGGGATCAAGAGTTTGCTGGCGCTCTTTGCGGCAACGTCGGCGCTGTTCGCAGGCGCTGTGTCAGCGCAGCCGTATCCAAACCGGCCGATCCGCTTCGTCGTGCCGTACGCGGCCGGTGGACTGCCCGATACGGTTGCGCGCTCGCTTTCGATTCGATTGTCCGAAGCGCTCGGGCAATCGATCGTGGTCGACAACCGTCCCGGCGCGAACGGCGCAGTGGCAGCGTCGAACATTGCATCGTCGCCGGCCGATGGCTACACGTTCCTGGTGACCGATGGTTCGATGATGACCATTAGCCCACTGTTGTCGTCGAAACTTTCATACGACCCGGCGAAAGATTTCGTGCCGGTATCGCTGATTGCGCAATCGCCGTTGTTTCTGGCCGTGCACCCGAGTGTCAAGGCGAACACGCTTGCAGAGTTGATCGACCTGGTGAAAGCGAAGCCGGCCGCGCTGAACTATGGCTCATCGGGAATCGGCAGCACGCATCACCTGTCAATGGAAGCGATGAAGGCGGGCTTCGGGATTTTCATCACGCACATTCCGTTTCGCGGCAGCGCCGCTTCGGTGCCGGCGATGATCGGCGGCCAGGTCGAGATGGTGTTCTCGGCCTATCCGTCGCTCGCCGGCTTTGTGAAAAATGGTCAGGCGAAATTGATCGCGACCAACTCTGCGAAGCGCTCCAATCTGGCGCCCAACGTGCCGGCGATCTCCGAGAGCCTGCCTGGCTACGACTTCGCCGTCATCGTTGTCGTGATGGCCAAGACCGGCACACCGCCAGAAGTGATCTCGCGCGTGAGCCAGGAGATCGCGAAAATTGCCAAGCGCCAGGACTTCATCGATCAAATGCAGGTCGCCGGCATCGACACGATCGGCGGTGACCCCGCGGCGCTTTCCACCGCGCTGCAGGAAGAATCGCGCCGCGTCGCTGTCGCGGCCAAGCGGGCTAA
>JACCZX010000334.1 GCA_013695705.1 Burkholderiaceae bacterium
TTGGCATTTCTGGACGATGCCGCAACGCGCGCGGCGACAATGGCCGAGCGCGGCGTCTCGCGCGGCCTCGGCGGCAGTTGCCAGGTGCCGCTGGCTGCGTACGCGGAAGTCGAAGGTGATGTCATGCGTCTACGCGCGCTGGTTGGCAATGCGAAGACCGGCGAATATGTCGAGACAGATGTGCGTGGAGCGCTGAACGACCCCGATGCCCTGGCTAATGTCGCCGTTGAGCGGTTAAGAGCACTCGGTGCAATGCAGCTGCTTTCGCTGACGTAGCAAAGGCGCGTGTCGATGGTGGTTATCGTCACGCGGCCAGGACCGGGCGGCAAGCGACTGACTGACTTGATCACAGCGCGCGGACATCAGGCTGATTGGTGGCCGGCGTTTGACCTGACCGCCGCACCCGATGTCCCGGCTGCGCGCGCGGCGCTGGCTCGGCTCGCTCAGTATCAGCTCGCGGTGTTCGTCAGCGCCCATGCGGTGGGCGCCACCGGTGCGCTGCTCGCGGGCAAATGGCCCAGTACAACGATGATCGGCGTCGTCGGCGCGGCCACGCGCGCAGCAGTGCAGGCAGAGTTGCGGCCTGGGCAGTCAACTGTCATTTCGCCGATCAACGATGGTGAATCGGGATCGGAAGCATTCTGGGACGCGTGGATCGCGAGTGGGCACGAGGCACGGCGCGTGTTGCTGCTGCGCGCGCAGGATGGGCGGAGCTGGCTCAGCGAGCGTTTTGCCGCCAGTGGCGCTGCGGTCGATGTCATCGCGGTCTACACGCGGCGCGCGCATCATTTATCTGCTGATGCATTGGAGCGACGTTCGAACGATGCAACGCCGATGACCATTGTTTTCACCAGCACTGAAGCGATCGCTGCACTTGACCAACAGTCAGGGGCGGTAAGGCGGGCCTGGCTGCGGACCGCAACAGCAGTCGCGTGCCATCCCCGCATTGCGCAGCAGCTCGCGGCTGCCGGCTACTCGCGTGTGGTGAATGCGTCGTTTGATGACGATTCTATTATCCGCAGGCTAGAATCGATCAGCGCTTAGTTGTTCGGTTCCAGTACTCACTGACCGCGGCGGTGCTGCCGACGATGCCCGGCACTAGGCCTCGCTACCTTACTGACCGACTTCAGCCGTGGCACACGAATCGCTGCAATCATTACCGGCGTCAGCGGAAAGTGCTGCCGCGTCGGTGCCGCCTTTTGAAATCAACCGCAGGGCGCTGCTCTGGATCGCGGTCACCGCGTTGATTGTTGCCATTTTCGCCGCGGGTTATTCGTACCGACAACTTGGTAACGTCAAGCGCGAATCGGCGCGTCGGCTGTCGGAGCTGCAACAGTCGGTGTCAGCCGCCAACGAAACCGCCAACCGAGCCGATGCCGAAGCGCGGGCTGCACGGCAGCAAGCGGCAGCAGTCGAGGCGAGGTTGGCCGAGGAACAGGGCCAACGCGAAGCGCTGGAGCAACTTTATTCCGACTTGTCGCGCGGCCGTGACGAGGCGGTGCTGGTCGAAGTGGAGCGGCTGATCACGGTCGCTGCACAAGAGCTGCAGCTAAGCGGCAACGTGGCGTCCGCGCTGGCGGCACTGCAAACGGCCGATGCGCGGCTGTCGCGCTCTGAAAATGCGCGCTTTGTGCCGCTGCGCCGTGGGCTGGCGCGCGATATTGATCGCTTGAAGGCGGCGCCTGCGGTCGACTTCACCGGCATTGCGCTGAAGCTCGATCAGCTGGTTGCCGCGGTCGATAGCTGGCCTTTGCTGGCGGGCGCAACCTCCACGCCCGCGCCATTGCCGGCGCGCGCGCAGGATTCTACGGCGCCGAGTTCTGCGACCTGGTGGCAGCGGCATTGGCACGCGCTGCAGGGCGAGCTGGGGGAATATCGCGATCTGATTCGCATTCGGCACGTCGATTCGCCCGAATCGGTATTGCTCGATGGCCAGCAACAAACACTGGTGCGGCAGCAGCTTCGTTTGCGTCTGCTGAACGCACGCCAGGCGCTGCTGGCGCGCAACGATCGGCTCTACCGTGCCGATCTGACCGAAGCGCAGGCATTGATTACGCGTTACGTTGACACTCGCGCGCCACAATTGGGCGGTGCGCCTGCGCTGCTGCAGCAGCTTGCATCGACTGCGTTGTCGGTCGAGGTGCCGACAATCGGGGACAGCATGGCTGCGGTTCGCGCCATTCGAACTGCGCGCGCGCGCTGACGGCCGGACATGCGTTGGCTCAGCTCTTCGTTGCTACTGGCACTGCTCGCAGCATTGACTGCGCTTTTCTTGCGGACCAACCTTGGCAACGTCGCGTTGTTCGTCCCGCCGTATCGCGTCGATGTATCGTTGAACCTCGCGCTCCTCGGACTCGTGCTGTTGCTGTCGGCGGTCTACTGGGCCGCGCGTGTGGTGCAAAAGATGGCCGACTTTCCGGAGCAGGTGCGTTTGTATCGCGCGCGCCGGGAAGAGATCGGCGGCAACCGTGCGCTGATCGAGTCGGTCAAGAATTTTCTGGAAGGGCGTTTCGCGCGGGCCGAAAAATCCGCGCGTGCTGCGCAATCATCGAGCACCACGGCGGGGGTCGCCGCGCTGATCGGCGCGCGCTCTGCGCATCGCATGCAGGAATATGCACGGCGGGACGAGTGGCTCGACGTTGCAGAGATCGATACCGACATCGAAACCGCGCGCCTGATTGCGAGTGCGGAAATGTTGACCGAACAACGCGAGAACGACGGCGCGCTGGCGGCGATCGGTCGTCTGCAGGGCGAAGGCCGGCGTCATATCCATGCGATGCGAATTGCGTTGAACGCAAATTTGCAATCGGCGCGCTGGGATGAAGCGCTGAAAGCGGTGCGCTTGCTCGAAAAGCGAAACGCGTTGCATCCGGTGCTCGCGCGCAAGCTCAGGTGTTCGATTCACCGCGCGCTGATGACCGCTCAGCGCGGCGACGCTGCGGCGCTCCGAGCGTTGTGGCAGGCGGTGCCCGAGCCGGAGCGTTTGCCTGAAGTCGTCAACGAAGCTGCGCGCCTGTTTAACGATACTGATACTGGGCTGGGCTCGCTCGCGGTCGAAGCAATTGAGGCGGCGCTGCGCAACGCGCCGTCCGAATGGGATGAATCGGCGCGTGACCTGCTCGATCAATATGCGCGGGTTCAGGGTGTGCCCGCACGCGATCAGCTTGAGCGGGTCGAGGCCTGGCTCACACTGGCTCCTCCGCGCAGCCCAATCCGCGCCGCGCTACTGCGCGCAGCAGGACTGATCTGTCTGCGCGAGCAACTATGGGGAAAATCAAAAGCGTACCTGGCAGAAAGCGCCGGCGTCGATGCGCATCCCTCGACCTGGATGGCGCTCGCCCGCCTGGCTGACGCCATCGGCGACGAGGCAGAGTCGGCCCGATACTTCAAACAAGCTGCGCTTGAGTTTGCAAAGCCGCCCAGCGCGCCAACCGAGGGTTTGCCGTTACCGCGACTCGCTTGACAGGCGTGTGTGCGGCTCCATACTGGCGCTCGGCTTATTGAATCAGAATGAGCAAGGAGACACCAATGAAACCCTCAAACTTTCTTGCGTTGATCGCGCTGAGCGCGGCTGTCGCTGCACCGGCGGTTGCGCAGACCACGATCAAGCTTGGTTACGCAACAACGCCGACGTCGCACTATGGCGTCGGCTCGAATGCTTTTTGCGAAGAAGTCGAGAAGCGCACCCAGGCGCGTTACAAGTGCCAGCAGTTTCCGGGCTCCGCGCTCGGCGGCGAGCGCGAGATGATCGAGGCGGTACAACTGGGCACACTCGACATCGTCAACACTTCGACCGGGCCGGTCGGCAACTTCGTTCCCGAAGTCAACATCGTCGACATTCCATTTCTGTTTCGCGATTACGACCATGCACGGCGTGTGATGGATGGAGCGATCGGGGATGACCTTCGCGCGAAGTTTCCGGCCAAAGGGCTGGTGGCGCTGGCGTGGACCGAAAACGGCTTTCGTCACATCACCAACAGCAAGCGCGCGATCGTCAAGCCTGAAGATGCGAAGGGTCTGAAGATTCGCAGCATGCAAAACAAAGTCCACATGCAGGCATTTCAGTCGATCGGCATCCAGCCGACGCCGATGGCGTTTCCCGAATTGTTCGGCGCGCTACAAACCGGTGTGGTCGATGGCCAGGAGAATCCGATTCCGGTTATTTTGTCGGCCAAGTTTGCCCAGGTACAAAAGTACTTGTCGCTAACGGGTCACGTCTATTCGCCGGCATTGCTGATCGTCTCACCGGCTTTGTGGAACAAGCTGTCAGACGCCGACAAGCAGGCGTTTACCGAAGCAGGGAAGGTCGCTTCGGCTGCGCA
>JACCZX010000361.1 GCA_013695705.1 Burkholderiaceae bacterium
AGGTCGCGGGTGCGCCTGTCGGGGGGGTGCGCGACGATCGTCGTTCTGAGGCGCCCTGAGAGGCAGCGCAGGCCCTTGGCGCGGACGGTCCATGCCACGCGCTCCCGGAATGCCTTGCCGGCCTCCCCGATGCGCAGGCTGCCGTTGCGGTTCCGGTCCCAGTAGTGGTTGACCGTGGGCGGGTAGGGCAGGGAGAGGGCGAGGGGAGATCCATCAACGGCCTTGATGGATCTTTTGATGCATTCGGCGGACGTAAGTCTAGTTGTCATAATAATCTATCTTAATATATATATAATACATCAATCCATCACACCACACTGCGCGCGCGTATATAAGAGGGCCGCGAAGGTGTGAAGGTGGGCTTGATGGATTGATGTATTTGATGGATCACTGGACGACCCGCAGACGCTTTGTTGCAGCCGGTGCGACCCACACGTCGGCGGGCTTGGTAGCGGTGCCTCGGCGCTCGGCTCGGATCAGCCCGCCCTCTTTGAGACCGAGCAGGATTTCCGTCCGCTCCCGTTGCCGTCCGCGAATCCACTGCGTAGCTCTGGTCAGGGCGTACTGCGTGATGCCGGCCTCGCCCGCGTCCTCGATCAGTCGGAGCACGCGCTTGGAATCGCTCTCCGTCTGGTTTTCGGCCACGAAGCGCCGGCACTCCCACAGGAGCCGCCGCGTCTGGTAGACGGCGAGGTCAACGGCCCAGCGGGCGGCCTCGGCGTCGATGGTGGGCGCGACGTTGTCCCGGCTGCAGGCGTAGATCAGGGATAGCTGATCCGCCTGTAGCTCGGTGCGGGTCCAGAGGCTTTCGAGGCGGTCGCCTGCCATCGCTGCCATTTCGCCGCGAACCAGGCCGTCGAGGTCGGCCATGATGGCCTCGGCCTCGGCGGTACGGGTCACGACGCGGGGCGAGGGATGGTTGCTGGCCAGGTTGCCAGCCCCGCACGCTTGCTGATGCCACCAGCGCACGCGCTCGACCAGGGCCCCCGGCGGGATCATCGGCTCGGGCACTTGCCGGGGCGGGTTGTGGTCGCCGCTGACGAAGATCAGCATGCGGGCCAAGAAGCCGTTGTGCGCGCTCTCGCCCCCGAGGGCTTCCCACAGCGACTCGGGTACGGTCGTGCCGTACACGCAGACATTGGGCTGTACGATTACCGGGTTCTTGTCGGGGTCGGCGTACGCCTTGCCCTTGTAGACGCTGGCGGCGTTCGAGTAGAGCTTGAGCCAGGCGCTGACGATGCCGGTCAGGTGCGCGCCGGCCTTGGGGTCGTTGATCGCGCGGAGCATGCGCCCGACTTCGTCGAGCTGGAACAGCGACGACGGCTGACGGACGAGTACGGCCATCATGCCGGACTCGCTGGCGAGGTCTTCCGGCCCCAGGTACGAGTCAGCGCCAGCGGCAACGAAGACTTCCTTGATGCCCTGGCGTGCGCGTTCCTTGCCTCCGCCGCTCTTGCAGACGCCGAGCGTGTACAGGTTCGACCGGCCGCGGGTGATGGTCTCGACCTTGCGGCCGATGAGCGCGCCGAACGCGGGCAGCGCGGCGGCGAGAGCGAGCACCGGCTGACGTTTGAAGCTCGTCCGGTTGATGTACTCGCACAGCGCCCCGACCGTGCCGGGCACGTGCAGCAGCGCGTCCGGGAACTGCCCCGGATCGCCAATGGAGTCTGGCGCCTGCGGCTCGTCGCTCTCGGATGAGCCGAACATTTCAGCCGCCCAGCCCTCGACCAGCGCGACCGTGACCTGATCTGGCTCATAGCGACTGATCGACGCGGCAATGCGGCCGATCTCGAGCTGATCCAGGGGCGGCGAGCAGCGTTGCCGGTTGGTCTCCCATAGCGCGGCCTCGATCGCCTCGCGAGGCATGCCGGTTCGGCGCATCGTGCCTGCCAGCCTGGCGAGCATATCGTTGCGGCGGCCGTTCGGGATCGTGCCGATAGCGATAGAGGTCGCTGCGCCAGCCGTGTCGGTGCGTTCGTTGGCGACGACCAGCGCGACGAGCCACGCGGGCGCGGGCGGCGGGACGAGGTCGTCGAACTCGGCCCACTCGTAGCCCGTCGACGGCGGCAGGATGACATAGCCACCATCGCCGCGCACGTCGAGTCCGGGCGCGATGCGCGAGGCGCTGTTGCGGATCGCGATGTCGGTCGGGTAGGCGAAGTACCGATGCCAGCCGCCGGTCGGCGTGCGGACGGTCGGACACTCGGGCAGGCAGCCATGCGTTGCCGTCAGGCGGTCGAGCTCCTGCTCGCCGTTGACGCCGTTCTTGACGTCGGAGTCAAGAACCCACAGCCGCGAGCCGGGGCCGGTAGCCAGGCCGATTTGCGCGGTCGGCCAACGGCCCCACCAGGCGCGCACGACATCGGGGTCGGTGCTGGCGTCCTT
>JACCZX010000422.1 GCA_013695705.1 Burkholderiaceae bacterium
TAGGACAGGTCAAAATCCTTCATCAACCACGGAAACAGCGGCGGCAACATCAAGTGAAAGAAATGCGAAGTACCGTGCGCCAGGCCGACCAGCCCGATGACTTCGGCATCATGGCGAATCGACGATGAGATCGGTGCAGACGAAGATGAATTCATTCAAGCAACCAGCAAGCGCGTGCGGTAAGGCAAATGTAGCAGCCGGCGTTGCGCTCGCAGCGACGGTGTTGTCGTCGATGCTTTGCACGCCGTCGGCATTCGCGCAAACGGTGCCGGTCAGGATTATCGCGATCAACGATTTTCATGGTCATCTTGAGCCGGGTGACAACGCAATCGCGGTGCCGGATCCAGCCAACCCCGCAACCACGGTCCTGCTGAGAAGTGGCGGCGCGTCTTTTCTTGCCACGCGAATCAACCAGCTGCGCGCGGAGCAGGCGCGGCACGTCGTCGTCTCCTCCGGCGACCTGTTCGGCGCATCACCACTGACCTCTGGCCTGTTCCACGATGAGCCGACGGTCGAGGTGATGAATGCGATCGGGCTCGACGTCAGTGCGCTCGGCAATCACGAGTTCGATCACGGCGTGCAGGCCTTGCTGCGGCTCGCCAACGGCGGCTGCGCGACAGCGCCGGTTGCCAACCGGCGCAGCTGTGCCGGCGCCGATGGGAAATTTAGCGGCGCTCGGTTTAGCTTTGTATCGTCCAACGTCCTTTACAGAAACAGCAACCAGCCACTTGTGTCGCCCACCTGGGTCAAGGCGTTCAACGGCGCGCGCATCGGATTCATCGGCGCGGTCACGCGTGCAACGCCAAGCATCGTGGTGCCGAGCGGAATTGCGGAAGTGCGCTTCGTCGCTGAAGCCAAGGCGATCAATCAGCATGCGCGCGAGCTGCAGGCTCAAGGAGTCCAGGCAATCGTCGCGGTGGTGCACGAGGGCGGCGAAGCAGAAGGAGGATTCGACGCCTGCCGCAACCCCCGCGGTGCAATCTTTGACATTGCGCGCGAGCTCGATCCTGCGATCGACATCGTCTTATCCGCCCACACGCATCGTGGCTACAACTGCGTCATCGATGGCAGAGTGATCATGCAGGCCGCCTCGTACGGCCGCCTGGTGTCGGTCGTCGATATCGAAGTCGACGCGGCGAGTGGTGACATCGTGCGTGAGCGCACACGCGCGCGCAACGTGCCGGTGCCCAATGGCGAGCGCACCAGCTACCGGTTACGCGCCGCGTATCCGCCACTTCCAGCCGATCCCAAAATCGCGGCGATCGTCGAGCATTACCGCAACCTAGCAGCGCCGCTGGCGCAACGGCCGGTCGGTCGTATCGCTGCCGACTTTGATCGACGCGCCTCGAGCGGTGGCGACAACGCGCTCGGCCGCCTGGTGGCCGATGCACAGCGCTCAGTTACGCGCGTGCATGGAGCGCAGGTTGCGTTCACCAACCCTGGCGGTTTGCGCACCGATCTGCGTGCTTCCGGCACGGACGGCGTGGTGACCTACGCCGACGCGTTCGCGTCGCAGCCATTCGGCAATTCTCTGATGACCATCACGTTGACAGGGGCACAACTGAAGCTGCTGCTCGAGCAGCAATGGAGCGCGACGCGCCCAGAACGCGCGCGCATGCTTCAGCCGTCGCACGGCTTTGCGTACACGTGGCAAGCCAATGGCTCTCATGGCAACCGCATCGTCGAAGACTCGATGCAGCTCGAAGGCCGTACCGTTGTGCCGACGCAAAGCTATCGCGTGACTGTTAATAATTTTCTCGGCGATGGCGGCGACGGCTTCCGCGTTCTGCGCGAGGGCGCTGATCGCACTGCCGGTCCGATCGACGTCGATGCCTTAACTGAATATTTGCAGACCGCGTCCGCCACACAGCCGCTGGCACCTGACCGTACACCGCGCATCAAGCGTCGATAGCCTGGGATCAGCGCGCCAAGTCGCGGCACCAGCAATGCGATAATTCACGCTTCCTGCTTGCAAGGTCATCTATGCGTCGTACCCGAGTCAGCTCGCGCGCCCGACAGTCGGTCGATGCGCAAACGCTCGTCAAGCTGGCGCGGCGCTTGTCGGAGTCCGGCAGTCGTCTTGAAGAACAACTATGGCAGCGTCGCCTGATCGAGCTCATTAACGATCGTCTCGGACGCCGCAACGACGACGCCGTTGAAGCTTCACTCGACGAACTCGCGCGCTCTAGCCAACCGGCCTACGACGATCTCGCTGATCTCGCCGAAAGCTGCGCCGAAAGCACGATTGTCGAGATCGAAGGCAAGCCGCACGACACTTTGCTGCTGGCACTTCCGCTGCTGGCATGGTCGCGCTACCGCTTGCCAACGACCACCCTGGCGCCGGCGATGTGTCAAACCATTGGCGCGCATCTGAGCGGTCACCTTCTGGCACGCGACGCGCGCACTGCGCTGGCCGACTATCTATTCTCGATCGATCAACTGCCCGAGGCTTTCGGCGACGTGCGCCGGCAGATAGAGCAGCTCGGCGATGCGGTGGTCGAAGGCATTACGTTGCATATCGACGCAAAGAAACTGCGCGAGCCGGTGGCGATGTTGGCCGACACACGCTACGTATTGATTGCGATCGCCGCGCCGCAGGGTACGCCGCTATTCCACTGGCAGGAATCTGGTGTCGATCCTGACTCGAAGAACGATGCGTTGAACGCGTTCCGCGAGCAGGTCACCGCCGTGCTGCAGCCCGTGATGACCGGCTGCCGGTTTCGCGTGCTGGCACCGAATGCCTTTCACTCCGCCCTGCGCTTCGCGGATCGTGAGCTGCGCGAGTTTTCGCTCGAAGCCGCCGTGTCCTATCTGAAACTTTCGTATGACTTCGCGCCGAGTGCACTCACCGCAGCCTATGGGGTATTCGAAGATCCGAGCGGGAACTCGGGCGGTGAAGTTCGGATCGGCCTTGCGAAATCCGCCAGCGACGACGACGTCATCGAAGGCGTCGTATGGCCGCTGCTTGGCGATGACGACGAGCAAACGATTGATGATGTCGACAAGGCTCTGAAAACACTGAGCCTTAACCGGGCAGTCGCGCACGCACACCGTTTTCCGCTCGAATTCTGTGACGACTGCGGCGCACCGATGTTTCCGAACGCGGCCGGGCACGTGGTGCACGCGGAGCCGCCGGAAGAAGCTGAGGACCGGCCGGCAGCGCCGCTGCACTAAGCTGCGCTCGCGTGTACGCGACGGCTGCGCCGCCGCACGTACACCGCCGATTAGTTGGGGGCGCTCCCTTCGGAGCAGCCGCGCGTGCGCGCAGCGTGACTGCGCAGCACCCGGCCCATCCGATTGAAACGTGATTTTGCCGTCCTCGAGTCGACTGCGTTGTAATGCACGCTGCAGCCGTTCGACTCAAATGACCGCTCGTTCGGCAAGAGGAAGAAGATGCGCTTTCTGCAAGGGTTTAGCTATTCCGTCTCGGCTGCGCTGGCCGCCGCGTTTGCCCTATCAATTGAGGTTGACGCGGCCCAGCGTGCGGCACCCACTCTTCGGGCTTCACCAAACGCTTCGGCAGTGACCAACGCGCAACGGCTTGCGCCGCTGGCGACTTTTTATCGTCTGCTGGACAAAGACGAGAAAGTCGCACGCGCGGCGCTGCGCGAAATTAGCTGGACATGGCAGCCCTCATACGCCGCGATTCTGATTCAGATGATCGGCTGGATCGAGCCTCGCGGCCTTCAGACCGACGCGATCGCGCTGCTGGAGCGCGCCTCGGGACGCACGTTCGGGAAGGACGCCAATGCTATGTACGAGTGGCTATGGTCGTTCGATCCGGGCCATCATCCCGACTACTCGGAGTTTCTGGCGACCTTTTTCGCCGACATCGACCCGCGCTTTCGCGAGTATTTCGCCGATCGGCCGAAAACCGAAATTCGGCTGGACGAAATTCGCTGGGGCGGGGTGCGGCGCGACGGCATTCCGCCGCTGAAAAATCCGAAAATGATTCGCGCGAGTGAAGCGACGTACCTGGAAGACGACAACGTCGTGTTCGGCGTGGCGATCAACGGCGACGTGCGCGCGTATCCCAAACGGATTCTTGCCTGGCATGAAATGGTCAAGGACAAGATCGGCGGGCTCGAGTTAAACGGCGTGTACTGCACGCTATGCGGCTCGATGATCGTGTACGACACGACGGTCAACGGCGTGCACCACGAGATCGGCACCAGCGGTTTTCTGTATCGATCGAACAAGCTGATGTACGACCATGCGACCAAGTCGCTCTGGTCGACGTTAAGCGGCACGCCGGTGGTCGGCCCACTGGTCGGGCAAGGCATCAAACTGAAAACGTTGTACGTGGTGACGACCACCTGGAAAGAATGGCGGCGGCGCCATCCGAACACGCTGGTGCTGTCGCTCGATACCGGGCACCGGCGCGACTACGGCGAAGGTTCTGCGTATCGAGAATACTTCGGCACCGATCGTCTGATGTTCAACGTACCGAAGGTGGACGACCGGCTGCTGAACAAGGCAGAAGTGCTGGCGTTGCGCAGTAGCGGATCGCCGGAGGAACAACTGGCGATCGACGCCGCGTTTCTTGCCAAGACGCCCGTCTATCACGATCGCATCGGACGCGAAGCGTTCGTGGTGCTGACCGACAAGAGCGGCGCGAATCGCGTTTACGCAAGCGGCGGCGTCGACTTCTCCAATTGGGACGGCGACACCGTTGCGCGCGACCAGCAAGGACGCGCTTGGCAGGTCCACGAGGACGGTTTAGCCGGACCGGGCAATCAGAAGCTCGCGCGCTTACCGGCGCATCGCGCATTCTGGTTCGGGTGGTACTCGCAGTATCCAGCAACGCGACTGGTCAAGTGATTTATGAAGTCAAAGTGTCGCCTGTGTGCAGCGGAAATCGAACGGTAAAACGCGTTCCTTCACCGACGCGGCTGCCGACTTGCAGCTTGCCTCCATGCAAGTCGACAATGCGCCGCACGATCGCCAATCCGAGCCCGGAGCCCGCCAGCACGGTCTCGCCGCGAGCCGCAGCGCCTCCGCGCTCGAAGCGCTTAAAAATGTGCGGCAGATCGTCGTCTGCAATTCCGCCCCCGGTATCGCTGACAGCCAGCTCGATGGCATCGTTTTCGGCGTCGGTGCGTACTTCAACCCGAACCGAGCCCCCGCTCGGCGTGAACTTGATCGCGTTATCGACCAGATTCTCGATCAGCCGCTCGATCATGCCGATATCGGCCCACATCGGAGGTGCAGCAGTATCGACCGCGGCGGTCAGAACGATGCCCTGCTCGGTTGCCCGCAATCGGTACTTCTGCACGATATCGCCGGCGAGCTCGGCGAGCGAGAACGCTTCGCGCTTCGGCGTCGTCTCCGGCGCGTCGAGTTTCGCGAGCTCGAACATCTGCTCTATCAGGACGCCCATGCGCGCCGCGTGTCGTTGCGCGATCGTGATGTACGACGCACGTTGATCGGCGCTTAGTACATGGGCCTTGATCTGCAGCGTCTGCAGATAGCCCTGCAGCGCAGCCAGCGGTGTTCGCAGGTCGTGCGACGCATTCAGCACAGCCTCGCGCCGATTCAGATCGACCGATTCGATTTGCGCAAACTGCGCTGCGATTTTCGCGGCCATCGAATCAAACGCCTGCGCCAACCGGGCGAGCTCGTCGCCGCCACGCACCGCCAGCGCCACAGGTTGGGGTGCGACGAAGCGTCCTGCTTCGAATTGATCGACGCGCTGCGCGAGTTGACGCAGGCGTCCGGTCAGCGAGCGAAACAGCAATGCGCCGGTGGCGCCGAGAAACAGCACCGCGATTGCGAACGACAGGAGCGCAGCCGATAGGCCGAAACTGCCCTGGCCGATTGCACCGTTGCTTTGCGCGCCCCCGCCCAGCACCGCGTAGACATAACCGGTCGGCTGCGACGGATCACCGACCGGGGCGGCCGAGAAAACGACATCCGCCGCGCTGCGCGGGTCGGCGCCTCGGATCGGCAGCGGATCGGCGCCACGCACAAACGATTGCACCGGGCCCAGCGGGACTTGTCGCCGCACTAGTGGGCCGCGCCCTGAATCGTATCCACGCACCTGACCTTCCGTGTCAAGCAGGTATACGTCGAGCGTCGGATTCACGATCATCACGTATCGAAACAACTCGGCGAGCGCGTTCGGATTCGATGACGACGGCGTTGTGATGACCTGCTGCCGCGCGATGTACATCGCGACCTCGCTGTTCATGCGCTGTGCGACTTCCTGCTCGTAGGTAATGCTGAACTGCCGCAGGATCGCGACGGCCAGCAGTGC
>JACCZX010000442.1 GCA_013695705.1 Burkholderiaceae bacterium
ACGCGCCATTTGCTGACGCCGAACGCGTGCGCCGCCTGTACATAATCGAGCTCGGCGATTTTCAAAGTTTCAGCGCGCAGCAGCCGGCACAGTGTTGCCCAGCCAGTGACGCCGAGAATCAGGCACAGCAGGAACAGTCGAAACTCGGCGCGCTCGACGCCGGTTTCAAAAACTTCGGCGTGTTGGTCGATGTACACGTTGATCAACAGCACGAACGCCGCCACCAGCAGGATTGGCGGAATCGACGACAGCACTGTGTAGAAGTATTGAATGCCGTCGTCGACCCATCCCTTGAAGTAGCCCGCGAGGATGCCGAGCACGATCGCCAGCGGCAGTGTGGCGATCGTTGCGAGCGAGCCAATCACGACGGCGGTACGAATACTCTTAAGCGCCTGGTACAGCACATCGTTGCCAGTGCGGTCGGTGCCGAACGGGTGGTAGTAGGGCCACAGGGCTGCCAGCCAGCCGATGATCATCGTCACGACGATCACGGTGATAAGCATCGGGCGCCAGGGTATCTCTGTGTTGCCACGAGCGAACTGCGAAAGGGAACGCCGAACGCCTCCGCGCAGCGCCGCCAAGCCAATCGCTATCGCGATGCCAGCGAAAAGACCGAGAAGCACGCCTGTGATCGAGCGTGTCGCGACGTCGCGCTTCCACTCCCGCTCGGGATCCCTCAGATGCGAGCCGCCATTGGCGAGGCGCGGATTGCTACGCGCTTCCTGCCCATCGACAACCTGCGTTTCCTTCTGGAACGAGTAGTACGAGAGTGGCGTCGAGTAGGTCTTCTCGCGCGCGTCGATTGCGTGTTTCATAAGTGCATCGAAGATCGAGAGAGTGCGGGTCGCATAGGCAACCTGCGCATCGGCCGCGGCCCCTGCAACGGCAGACAACCGCGGGCGAAAGTGCACCGAATCGAGCAGTGCGATAGTGATAAATACGCCGAGTAACACCGCCGCACACATCGCCGGCGCATTTCGTACGACGTGCGCCCAATTGACGCGTAACCGCGCGTTGCGTCGCACGCGCCAGATGTAAATGACCACACCCGCCACGACGAGCCACAGCACGAAGTCGGTCCAGAGAAAGACGAACTTAGGCAAGCCGCACTCTGGGATCGACAAACGTATACGCGACGTCGGTTGCCAGGTAGGCCAGGATGTATAGCAGCGAGCCCAGAAACACCATCACGTGCACGATCGCGAAGTCCTGCCCGTTGATCGCTTCAATTACGTACGTCCCCAATCCCGGAATACCGAAGAACGACTCGAACACGATCGAGCCAAGGAACGCGTACGGCAACAACGCGCTGACGTGCGTCAGCACCGGCAGCCAGGTGTTGCGCAATACGTGCCGGAACAGCACGACCGCTTCCGATAGTCCCTTCGAGCGAGCGGTGCGCACGTAGTCCCGGTTCGATTCCTCCAGCAACATCGCGCGAAAAAGTCTCGCCTCGGAACCGAGCTGAAAGATGATGCCGACGATGATCGGCAACGCAAGAAACTTGAACAGATCGAGCCCCGGCACAAAGCCCGACAACGGGACCAGCTTCAGCGTCTTGCCGAAGAACCACTGCGCCATGATGATGTAGAACAAGCTCGAGATCGACATCATCACCACGCACAGCACGGTGCCCCAGAAGTCGAGGTAGCTCGCGCGAAAAAAAACGAGCAGAAGTGAAAACGTGATGCCCACCAATACGGTGAGCAGTAACATCGGCCCTGCGAGCGCCAGGCTTGCCACTATGCGGGTGCCGATTTCGTGCCGGATCTGGCGTCCACTGTCACTGGTGCCAAAGTCGAGAGTGAACAGGCGCAACGAGCGATCGTAGAAAATCGTCTCCTTGATTTTCTCAGCGCCGTCGGCGTCGCGGTTGAACCACAGCGGCTTGTTGTAGCCGCGCTCGGCCTTCCACTTTTCGATGGCGTCGGCCGATACACGCTTCCCGCCGATATTCAGCCGTGCGATGTTGTCCGGTGAGTTGACTGCAAAGAACAGCGTGAATGTCAGCAGATTGACGCCAATCAGGATCAGCACCGCATACAAGCAGCGGCGAAGGATGTAGGAGCCCAACTACTCGGCTCCGCCGACGGCCAGCCCGCGCGCTGCGTTTTCACGCTCGCGGCGCTTCCATGTGCGGAACGCCGGGATCACGGCGGCAATCAGTGCTAGAACGATGAGTGCGATCGGCCACCAGATCGGGTTGTTCCACTCGGCGATCTTCGCTGTGCGTTGAGCCGGATCAACTTTCATGTACATCAGGCGGTCAAGCACGAGCGGGCCCGGTTTGACGTTGCCCACCCATTGATGGTGAACCGAGCCGGCGTACGGGTTGTAGCCAAAGGCCCAGATCGCATCCTCCTGCGTGATCGCGACCATGCGGTCGATCAATTGCTGCTTGCGTGGCCCGTCATCGAGAAACTTCATTTCCTCGAACGACTTGTCGAACTCGTCATTCTGATAATTGGCGGTGTTGTTGCCGTTGCCCTGCGTCAGCGCCTGCGAGTTCGGGCCGTACAACAAGAACAAGAAGTTCTCGGCGTCTGGGTAGTCGGCGTACCAACCCCACCAGAAGATCTGCAGGCTTCCTTTGTCGGCCTTGTCCTGAAAGCGGTTGTAGTCGGTCGCGCGCAACTCAAGCTGCACGCCGATTTTCGCGAACTGCTTGACGACCCATTCGACCTCGGCCTTCAGCTCGGGCGTGAGCGCGCGCTGATAGTCATAGTTAAGAACCAGCGGCTGCCCGGTCTGCGCGTCGCGTCCGTCCGGGTAACCCGCCTCGGCCAGCAGCTTTTTCGCTTCCGCGATCGACTTGCGGTGCGGCTTGCCGTCGACGACGTCGTACACGGTTCGGTTAACGGCGTCCTTGCGAAAACCAAACAGTCCGGGCGGTACCGGACTCATCGCGGGTTCACCGGCGGCTTTGCTCTCGAAAACACGCACGAACTCTTCCCAATCGATCGCAATCGACAACGCCTGGCGCAACTTTCGGTTTCGCAATTGCTGCTCGGAAGTCTTGCCCTTGCCGATCACAGGGTCGAGCCAATTGAATCCGAGATACCAGTTGGAAACTTCGACCGTCCGCGGCATCTGGATTCCGCGCTCTTTAAAAAGCCGCGCGACTTCTTCGGAGTTTTTGACGTCGTAGTCGAGCTCGAGCAGCCAGTCGTTGCGCGAGACCTCGGGGTTGTCGTAATAGCCCTGCATGAACTTGGTCTTATGCGGAATTTTTTCCTTTTCAATCGCGAATACAACACGGTCGACAAATGGCATCGTCTTGCCGCAATCGTTTAATAGTCCCGCGACGTGGTCCGCGTCTTCGCCTTCGCACGGAAATGGCTCTCCGCGGAAGTTCGGGTTGCGCGACAACACGTGCTGGCTGTTCGGCCTCGACTCGGTCAGCATGAACGGCCCGGTCCCCACCGGCCAGTCGTTCATCGTCAGGCTGTTCTCGGCCATTCCTGGTTGCGCGTAAAAGATCTCAACTTCCCACGCGAGCGGCGCGAAGAATGTGATGGTGAGCCAATACTTAAACTGGGGATACTTCCCGATGATGCGGACCCGAAGCGTTTGATCGTCCAGCGCTTCAGCGCCCGCAAACGGATGGTTGCGAAAATCGAGGAACGGAAGGTTGCGGTCCGTCAGCGGTCGGCCTTTGCGCAGCTTCTCGTCGACTGCGCTGATCTGCTCACCGTATTCCTTCAGGCCTTTGATCTTCTCTGCCATCGGCGAAAAAGACGGCGATTTGATGCGTGTTGTCGCTAGTCTGCGAATCGCGTACACGTAGTCGTGCGCGGTGAGATCACGCGTGCCTTGCCGTTCGAATTCAAACGGCGTGCGTTTGCTGCCGACGTCTTCGCGTGCCAGGTTGTGATAGACATACTTGCCCTGCGCGTCTTTGACGAAGGCGGGATGCGGTGAAAACTTGATCCCCTTTTTGATCCTGATGTCGTACACCGACTCTGCAATCTGGTCGCCTGGCGCGTCGGCCGGCAGTTCGGAGCCGCTCTTGTCGAAGTAGCGCGGAAGTGCCACCGCCTCGGCCGCGCGCGGTACTACTTCATAAGGCCGCTTCAGGTAGTGGAAGTGGTAAGGCGGCTCGTAGACCAGATACGTGAATTGCGTTTCGTCGAGCGAGTACGAAGCGGTTGAATCCAGATACTTCGGAGAGCGCTCGGTGTGTCCGCTGAAATAGGTGTTGGTGTTCTCGGCGCCGGCAGCGTGCGGGCTGTTGGTAACGCGGTCGCAGCCGGTAAAGGCAAGGAAAAGCGTACTCAGCAACAGCAACCCTATCGGAACACGCATCCGCCTTCCTCCGTCCAACGATTGTAGTTGGTGTGCGGCAGCTAGCCACTTAAGCGCCCTCTATACTGCGATGCAACCAAGAGCCTCGCGATGGCGCGTGTCAACTACGCGTCGCGACACTAGTGCTGAAACCCTTTAGCTGGACGATCCGCGTTTACTACGAAGACACGGACACCTGCGGCATCGTCTACTACGCCAACTACCTTAAGTTCTTCGAGCGCGCGCGCACTGAATGGTTGCGCTCGGTCGGCTTCGAGCAGCAGAAAATGGCGGACGAGCTCGGACTGCGGTTTGTGATCGCGCGGGTCGAGTGCGATTTCAAGCATCCGTCCAAGCTCGACGATGTGATCGAAGTCGATGTGCGCGTGGCGCGTGTGGGTAGCGCGTCGATCGTGTTCGAACAGACAGCGAAGCGCAACGCTCAATTGCTGGCAACAGCGCGTGTGCGCGCCGGCTGCATTGAATCCAAATCTTTTGCGCCTGCGCCGCTGCCGCCATCACTGCGCGCTGCGGTCGAGCATTTGACCCCACTTGACGCATGACGCCGAGCGCCGACCTCTCGATTCTCTCGCTGATCACGCAAGCCACTCTGGTGGTGCAGCTCGTGCTGATTCTGCTTGCCGTTTTATCGATTGCATCGTGGACGGCAATCTTTCAAAAGTGGTTCTCGATCAAGCGTGCCACGCGCGAAACCAACGAGTTCGAGAAGCAATTCTGGGGCGGCGCCGATTTGTCGCGGCTGTTCGAGCTGGCCTCCAATCCGCGCCGCAAGACCAGCGCCGAGGAGCGCATCTTCGAAGCCGGCATGAGCGAATACCTGAAGCTGCGGGCGCGCGGGCAAACCTCGGAAGACCGCTCGGCCATGCTGGATGGAGCACGGCGCGCAATGCGTGCGTCGTATCAAAGAGAAATGGACGCGCTCGAAGCGCGGCTCAACTTTCTGGCGTCGGTGGGGTCGGTCAGCCC
>JACCZX010000449.1 GCA_013695705.1 Burkholderiaceae bacterium
GTGATACAGCACCGGATCGGCCTCGGCGAGCTTGTAGCCCTGCCCCTTCTTCGTAACCACGTGCAGGAATTGCGGCCCGCTCAGCTGATCGCCCAGCTGCTTCAAGTTCTGCAGTGTGGGAATCAACGAGTCCAGGTCGTGGCCGTCGATCGGCCCGATGTAGTTGAAGCCGAATTCTTCGAACAATGTGCCGGGCACCACCATGCCCTTCGCGTGCTCTTCAAACTTCTTCGCCAGCTCAAACACGGGCGGGAAGCTTTTCAACACCTGTTTGCCCGCCTGCTTCGCGGCGGCGTAGAACTTGCCGCTCATCAGGCGTGCCAGGTAGCGATTCAATCCGCCCACCGCGGGCGAGATCGACATGTCATTGTCATTCAGGATGACGAGCAGGCGCACGTTGTCGGTCACACCGGCGTTGTTGAGCGCCTCGAACGCCATGCCGGCGCTCATTGCACCGTCACCGATCACTGCGATCGCGTGGCGCTTTGATCCTTGATTACGCGCGGCCACCGCCATGCCAAGCGCAGCAGAGATCGACGTCGACGAATGCGCGGTCCCAAAGGTGTCGTATTCGCTTTCCGAGCGGCGCGGAAAGCCCGACATTCCACCGTGCTGCCGCAGCCGCGCCATGTGGTCGCGCCGGCCGGTGAGGATCTTGTGCGGATACGTCTGATGACCGACATCCCACACGATGCGATCGTCCGGGGTTTCAAACACGTAGTGCAGCGCGATCGTCAATTCCACGGTGCCGAGGTTCGAACTCAGGTGACCGCCGGTCATCGATACCGATTCGAGCACAAACGCGCGCAGCTCGTCGGCCAGTTGCGGCAACTGATCGCGCTCGAGTGCGCGCAGGTCGGACGGCGAATCAATGCTCTTCAGAAGTTCCATCACGTCCTTGCGGCGAGCCGATCAGCTCTTGCGGCAAACGATGAAGTCCGCCAGTTCTCGCAAACGCGCAGCACTCGGGCCGAGGCCGTCAATCGCTTCCAACGCCTGCGCCCTCAGGCGCAGCGACCAGGCACGCGTTGCCTGCACTCCCAGCAGAGACACGTAGGTCGGCTTGCTGTGCTCGGCGTCCTTGCCCGCGGTCTTTCCGAGCTCCGCAGTGCTTGCTTCGACGTCGAGCAAATCATCGACCACCTGAAACGCGAGTCCAACCGCTTCACCATAACGCGCCAGCGCCTCGCGCGTGGCCTCGGTAAGTGCTGCGGGGTGTCCCGACAATGCGCCCATCAACACCGCGGCCTTTAACAGCGCGCCGGTTTTCATCCGATGCATCCGTTCCAACTGGTCGATGCCCGGCGTGGTGCCGACAGCGTCCAGATCGATCGCCTGCCCGCCGCACATGCCGGCCGTCGACGATGCGTGTGCGAGCTCGCGCATCAGCGCCGCCGTTTGCGAAGCCGGCAAGCCGCCGTCGGCAATCACTTTGAAGGCTTCGGCCTGCAGCGCGTCGCCGGCGAGCATGGCGGTGGCTTCATCAAACTCAATATGCACGGTGGGTTTGCCACGGCGCAATACATCGTTGTCCATGCATGGCATGTCGTCATGCACCAGCGAGTAGGCATGCACGAACTCGACGGCGAGTGCGGCGCGATCGAGAGGCTCGCCTTCCGCATGCGTGATTTCGCCGGCCGCATACACCAGCAGAGGTCGCACGCGTTTGCCCCCATCGAGCACCGCGTAACGCATCGCACGGTGCAAGCGCATCGGAACGACGCCATCACCCGGCAATGCGCATTGCGCGGCATCTTCGAACCTATCGCCCGCAGCGAGCACCCAATGATCGAACGGAATTCGGATGAAGCTGGTGGGTTGCACGGCTGCAGCGCAAGTCATGCGCCACTCACATCGGTGTCGCGCGCACCGCTGACGCGCAACTCGGAAATATCAAGCGGCTTCAATAAGTCTCCGTCGAGCCGCTTGATCTCCTGCTCTGCGCTCGCCAATTTGCCCTGGCAAAAGCGCGCCAGCTCGGCGCCGCGTCGATAAGCGGCAACCGAATCATCGAGCGACATCTGGCCGGACTCCATCCGGCGCACCAGCGTATCGAGTTCATCGAGCGCCTGCTCGAAACTCAATGACTCGGGCGGCGCAAGCGATGCTGCGGGCGTTGCTTTCATCGTGCGCGATTCTAGTGCAGGCGTAAACGTCAGTTGAACCTCTAGAATTGGTGCCGATGAGTGCGCTCTGGATGGTTGCAGCGGCATTTTTCTTCTCGATCATGGGCGCCTGCGTCAAGTGGGCCGGCGGCTATTACGAGGTTGCAGAGATCGTTTTCTATCGCTCGCTGATCGGGGCGGTGCTCCTGTATGCGTTCGTGGCGTGGCGCAAGACGTCTCTGGCGACGCCACTGGCGAAGACACATCTGCTGCGTGGCGTCGCCGGCACTACCGCGCTGGCGTTGTGGTTCTACACAACCACGCTGCTGCCGCTCGGGACGGCAATGACGCTCAGTTACGCATCGTCCCTTTATGTCGCGGCCGCGGTGATCGGGGGCGCGCTGCGCCGGCATGCCAGAGTTGACGCGAGGCTCGCTGCCGCAGTCATCGTCGGCTTCATCGGTGTACTGCTGGTGCTGCAGCCGAGTTTTTCGCGCGACCAGATCGTCGTAGCGCTGGCCGGATTGTTGTCCGGAATGCTCGCCGCCGTCGCTTACTGGAACGTGCGCAAGCTGGGCCGGCTCGGTGAACCCGAGTGGCGTACCGTGTTTTACTTTTCGCTGACGGGAACGGTGCTCGGATTGGCAGGGTCACTGATCTCGGGATTCTCCACGCATACGACCACGGGCGCTTTGTTGTTGATCGGAGTCGGCGTGTTCGCGCTTCTTGCGCAGCTTTCTATGACGCGCGCCTACGGCAAAGGCCACACGCTGCTGGTCGCAAACCTGCAGTATTCCGCAATCGTGTTTGCATCGATATTCGGCGTGTTGCTGTTTGGTGACCGCATTCCGGTTATCGGCTGGATCGGCATTGCAATCATCGTCTTCAGCGGTGCGGCAGCGAGCACATTTGCCGCGCGACGAGGCACACCCGGCGCCGCCGAGGTGTCGGAGATCGAACCTGCGGCGGAGAAATAGATGAGTGACGACGAACCTTCGAGCATGCTGATCAGCGTTGCGCAGTTGCGCGAGCATGTGAACAACCCGCTGTGGCGCGTGATCGACGTGCGCCACGATCTGTTCGACGCCGAAGCCGGACCGCGCGCCTATCAGGCCGGGCACATTCCCGGAGCGGTGTTCGCCAGCATCGATGCGGATCTGTCCGGCAGAAAAACCGGCCGCAACGGCCGGCATCCTTTGCCGCCGCGTGACGCTCTGGTCGAAGCGTTTCGCGCGTGGGGAATCGACAACAACACACAGATCGTGGCATACGACGCGCAAGGCGGGCAGTTCGCGGCACGTCTTTGGTGGCTGGCACGTTGGCTAGGGCATCAGCGCGTTGGATTGCTGGACGGCGGATGGCAGAAATGGTTGAGTGAAGCGAATTTGTCGAGTCAAAAAATGGCCGACCAAACGCGCGGTAGTTTTGTCGCCAGCACATCGCTCGTGTCTGTTGTTACCGTGGCGCAAGTCGTAAGTTCGTTGAGCAATCGCGATCGACTATTGCTCGACGCCCGTACCCCGGAGCGTTATCGCGGCGAACATGAGCCGATCGATCCTGTGGCAGGCCACATTCCAGGAGCGCGTAATCGACCGTGGCAACAAAATTTGAATGCAGATCAAACGTTCAAATCCGCCGTTGAGCTGCGGCATGAATTCGATTCGATGCTGGGTGCAGATGCGCCGCAGAAAATCACGCACCAATGCGGTTCGGGCGTTACCGCCTGCCATAACGTTTTCGCGATGCAACTCGCCGGGTTACCCGGTTCCGCTCTGTACGGCGGGTCGTGGAGCGAGTGGGTATCCGATCGGTCGCGACCTGTGGCCACCGGCGCGCAGCCCTAATGCGTG
>JACCZX010000128.1 GCA_013695705.1 Burkholderiaceae bacterium
GGCATCGTCGACTTTATTTCGGAGAATTGCATCGGCTGCGGCTACTGCATCGCCGGCTGCCCATTTAACATCCCGCGCATCAGCAAGAAGGACAACAAGGCTTACAAGTGCTCGTTGTGCTCCGATCGCGTGGCTGTCGGCATGGCGCCGGCGTGCGTGAAGACGTGTCCGACCGGTGCGCTGCAATTCGGCTCAAAGACGGACATGGTTGCGCGCGGTGAAAAAAGAGTGCGCGATTTGAACGAGCGCGGGTATCAGAAGGCGGGGCTTTATAACCCGGCCGGAGTCGGCGGCACGCACGTGATGTACGTGCTGCAGCACGCCGATCAGCCGGGGTTGTACAACAACCTGCCGACCGATCCCACCATCAGTCCGTGGGTCGGCCTGTGGAAAGGAATCGCCAAGCCGCTAATGGCCCTCACACTCGGCATCGCTGCGCTCGGTGCGTTCTTTCACTACGTCACGCGCGGGCCCAAGGAAGTCGACGAGTCAGTAGCTGCGGTGGATGCCGACGGCCGCGAAGTCACCCGTCACGATAGGGAGGTTTAAATGGCGATCGTGATGAGAAGCGGAGAGATCCGGCGCTACGATGCCAACGAGCGGCTCAACCACTGGGCCGTCGCGCTGCTGTTCATTCTGCTCGCCGCATCCGGGCTTGCCTTCTTCCATCCCGCGTTCTGGTTCTTGAGCGCATTATTGGGCGGAGGCAATTGGGCGCGCATCCTGCATCCGTTTCTGGGTGTGCTGATGTTCGTGCTATTCGTGATCATGGCGATGCGCTACTGGACCGACAACAAGATCCAGCCCTACGACCGTGAGTGGAGCAAACGGCTGCCCGACTTCATCGAGAACCGCGATCACGATCTGCCGGCGATCGACAAGTACAACATCGGGCAAAAATGGGTATTCTGGATCACGGTCATCACAATGGGGCTGATGATCATCTCGGGCATCGTCATCTGGCGCCCATACTTCGCCGATGCATTCGCGATCGACGCCATCCGCATCGCGGCGGTCGTACACGCAATCTCCGCGTTCATCCTGATCCTCGCCATTATCGTGCACATTTACGCCGGTGTGTTCTGGGTGGCGGGTGCTTTAAGGGCGATGACTCGCGGCACCGTGTCGCACAACTGGGCGCGGCACCATCATCCGCTGTGGTACCGGCGGATGCGGGGCGGCCGCAACGTCGAACAGCCGCCTCAGAACCTGTAGAAGATCAGTAGAAGATCAGTAGAAGCGGCAGCAGCAGTCCCGGGTTTTCATATCGGGGCAGTTCCTGTCGTTTTGCTTCAGACTAACCTATGGCAACTCCGATCATTATCGACGGCACCACCGATCGCGTACGCAAGACGCCGCGTGTCGTGCTGCCTACCAACGCCGATCTTTTCGCCGAGCGCGCAGTGCGTTTTGAAAGTGTTGCCATGGGCAATGCGATGGCGGGCTATCTGCAGTTAATGGCCAAGGTCGCGCGGGCGCAGCACGCAGCGCTCGGCCGGCGCGCCGCTGCGGCGGTGCCAGAGGCGGCGACGGTCGCGAGCCGTGATTACGGCATGCCGCCGCTGTCGGCGCAATCGCACGAGCGCTCGGCCAACTGGCACGCCGATCTTGCCGATATCGTCAGCGACATGCACGCGCAATCGAGCAATGGCGTAGAAACCGCGCTCGCGGCGCTGGCCGCGCTCGATGAGAATTCTAGGGAATCACTGGCCGACCGCGTGCTGGCAGGAACATCGCTCGATGACGAAGCCGCGCTGGTGCCGTTTATCGGCGCCGCGCTGCAAACCTATTTCACGCGCATCGCCGCCACGCTCGATATCGCAGCGCTCGAAAATTGCGACGTCCCCGGTATCTGCCCGGTGTGCGCATCGCGGCCGGTGGCGAGCGTGCTTCGCATCGGCGGCGAGCAGGCGAACTTGCGTTACCTGGTGTGTTCGCTGTGCGCGACAGAATGGAACATGTCGCGCATCCAATGTTCATCGTGCGATACCGACAAGAGCGTGAAGTACCTGGTGCTTCAGGCCGAGGGCGAATCGAAAGCCGAAGCAGCAACGCGCGCTGAGACGTGCGATGAGTGCAAAAGTTATCTGAAAATTTTTTACCAGGAAAAAGATCCGCATCTTGATCCGACCGCTGATGATCTGGCCACGCTGGCGCTCGACCTGCTGGTCGACGAGCAAGGCTATGCACGGTCGGGCCCCAACTTGTTGTTTCATCCCGGCACCTCTTAACCGTGCCGGACTTGACTCTGCCCGGTGCGGGCGATGCAAGGAACTCAGGCGGATCGCAGTCAGAATCTTCGCTCGGAGCGTCGACGCGATTGCCTGCGGTTGATCGGTTGCTTGCTTTGCCGCAACTTAGCGAGCTTGCTGCTGTGCGCGGGCCATTGCCGGTCAAGCGCGCTTTGCAGGAAGTATTGGCAGAACATCGTGCCGCGATTCGTGACGGCGCGGCCGTTCCCGCCACCGACGCCTTGATTGCGCAGGCTCGCCAGCGCGTAGCACGCACCGACGCTGCGCGACTGCGCGTCGTGTTCAATCTCAGCGGCACGGTGATCCACACCAACCTCGGTCGCGCGTTGCTTGCGGAAGAAGCGATCGAGGCAGTCGGCGCCGCGATGCGCAGTTTCACTGCGCTCGAGTACGACGTCGACAGCGGCGGTCGTGGTGATCGTGACAACATCGTCGAGGACTTGCTGCGCGAGCTGACCGGCGCCGAGGCTGCGACGATCGTCAACAACAATGCGGCGGCGGTGTTGTTGTCACTAAAAGCGCTTGCCTCTCGCAAGGAAGCCATCATCTCGCGCGGCGAGTTGATCGAAATCGGCGGCGCGTTTCGCATGCCAGACATCATGAAAGCGGCGGGCTGCAAGCTGGTTGAAGTCGGCACCACCAATCGCACCCACGCGCTCGACTACGAACAGGCGTGCGGGTTAAAGACCGGACTCATCATTAAAGCGCACTGGTCGAATTACGCGATCACCGGATATACCGCGACGGTTGACGACGCGACCCTGGCGCAGATTGCGCATGCGCACGGCGTGCCTTACATGGTGGATCTGGGCGCGGGGGCGCTGATCGACCTGACGCGTTACGGACTGCCGAAGGAACCGCTGCCCCAGCAGTCTCTTGCCGCCGGCGCTGACGTCGTTACATTTTCCGGTGACAAATTGTTGGGCGGGCCGCAGGCGGGTTTGATCGTCGGTCGCCGCGACGCGATTGCCAGGATCAAGAAAGATCCGCTGAAGCGCGCCCTGCGTGTATCCAAGCTCACGATTGCGGCGCTCGAAGCCACGTTGCGCATCTACGCCAGCGGCCATCGGCTCGACGAACGGTTGCCTACCCTCGCGTTACTTGCGCGCCGGCCGGCGGACGTCCGGCTGGCGTGCGAACGCATCGCCACGGCAATCGAAAAAGCGCTGGCCGAGGCTTTTATCGTAACGATCGAGCACTGTGCCAGCCAGATCGGTTCGGGCAGCATGCCCGTCGAGCGTTTGCCTTCGGCTGCACTGGTGATTCGCCCGCACCGCAAGGCAAGTGGCCGCATCATCGAGCAGTTGCAGGATCGACTGCGCGAACTTCCCATACCGGTGATCGGGCGCATCGGCGACGGCGCGCTGTGGCTCGACCTGCGCTGCCTGCGGCCGTGCGACGAAGCGGCATTCGTCGCTAATTTGAACGTGTTGGTCACTGCATGATCATCGGCACTGCCGGTCATATCGATCACGGCAAGACATCATTGATCAAGCGGCTCACCGGACGCGATACAGATCGCCTGCCCGAAGAAATCAAGCGCGGCATTTCGATCGAGCTCGGCTACGCC
>JACCZX010000472.1 GCA_013695705.1 Burkholderiaceae bacterium
GATGCAAACTCCCAGGTGAAGTCCAAGGCCATAGTTCACGACAACATGAACCCGGGCGTTTTCGCGACGGTGAAGCTTTGCCAGTGAAATGGCAGAATCCGTCGCGCCGCAATGGGCGCGCTCGGCAATACCTTCCATGACATGTTCTACGCGCGATAAACGCAAATAACGTGCCACCATTTTCCACGTGTCTGGAAAGATATTCGGATAGTGAATGGCAACGTTAGTGCCCTTCGTTCTCGCCGTAATTGCAGTTTCGTCCTGCATTGTGCGTGGTGAAGGGAAATCCGCAAACGATTGCACATCGTGTCAGTTCGTAGACGAGCGAAAATAGAAAAATCCTGCAGGCCGTCGAAGCCGAGCGCTTCATCCAAACCACCCTGGCTGATACCCGGGTCGCTGCTGCTTTGGTCCGCGCACAAAGCGATGTCCGATACGATGCCACACGGCTATTCAACGACACCCGCTTCCGAAACACCAGTGGGTAGAATCTTGGCACCAAATATGGCACCAGCAACGAAGCCGATGCCTCCGTCCGCGCGGACCACGGAACGTGCGACGGATGAATCAATCGCATTGACTCTGGTGGAGTCCCCGTATCTTCACCCAGCCATGATCCAAACCTTACGTTTCATCCCTTCTGTTGTTTTCGCGTCGATCGGATTCCTCTGCGTTCCCCATTCAGTTCTCGCACAGGAAAAGATGCAGTTTCCAGACGCCAGCCAGCAGGGAACAGTGAAGCAGCGTGTGGGTCTGACCGACATCGAGCTCGACTATTCGCGACCGAATAAGAATGAGCGCGAGATTTTCGGAAAGCTCGTGCCCTTCGGCAAGATTTGGCGAACGGGCGCGAACGCGCCTACCAGGATAAGGTTCAGCGAAGCGGTTAAACTAAATGATAAGGAGATTCCGGCCGGTGAGTATGCGCTTTTGACGATCCCGGCCGCAAACGAGTGGACGATTATCCTTTCGAAGGACGCGAAGCTCCAAAGCGCGGCTGATTATAAGCAGGAGAATGACGCGGCTCGTCTCACGGTGAGACCAGCCACTCTGCCCTCCTCGGTCGAAACGTTCACGATGGGCTTGGCCGATGTAAAAGGAGCTTCCGCGATTCTCCACCTTGATTGGGACACGACGCGCGTGGCCGTCCGATTGACCACTGACGACATCGAACAGGTAAGCAAACAGCTTGATGCGACGGCAAAGGGAACTACTCCGCTGGACCCTCGGTTCGCCTACCAGGCAGCGAACTTTTACTACGACAACAACAAAGACATGATCCAGGCAGCAAAGTGGATCGACCAGGCGATCGAGAAGAACCCTGATGCCTATTTCATGCATTACAGGAGAGCGCAGATCCAGGAGAGGCTCGGGAACAAAAAAGAGGCCGCTGCCGCCGCGCAACGAACGATTGAGATTTTGAAGGCCGGTAAAAACCCGGATGAATCTGCGATTCGAAACGCCCAACAGATAATCGATAGCAACCGCTAAGAGCTGCCATTTCCGCAGCCATGCCGTCGCTGTCTTGTGCTACTCTCGCGGTTCTGTTAACCGGCCTCGGCCTGAATCTGCCGACGAACGCCCCTGCAGCCAGAGCGCCTACGAGCCTGAACGCTGCGGAAATCCGGCTCGCGCTGGAAAAGTTGAACGTGCTTGGCCGCGTCCTTTACGTCGCGGCCCATCCCGATGACGAAAATACCCGCCTTGTTTCGTATTGGGCTAATGGCGCGCTTTACGAGACGGCGTATTTGTCCCTGACCCGCGGAGATGGCGGACAAAATCTTATCGGTCCGGAACTGCGCGAGCAGCTCGGCGTCATCCGCACGCAGGAATTGCTCGCCGCCCGGCGCATCGATCATGGCCGACAGTTTTTCACCCGCGCAAACGACTTCGGTTATTCCAAGTCGGTCGACGAAACTTTGCGCATCTGGGATCGCGAAAAGATTCTCGCCGATGTTGTCTGGGTGATCCGGAAATTCCGGCCGGACGTGATCGTGACGCGGTTTGCGTTGGAGGACGATGTCACCCACGGACATCACACCGCCTCGGCAATGCTGACGCAGGAAGCTTTCCACGCCGCGGCCGATCCGAAGCGTTTTCCTGAGCAACTTAAGTTCGTGCAGCCGTTGCAACCGGCCCGACTACTCTGGAATACCTCCGAATTTTTCTTTCGCGCTCGGAACATTCCGTTCGATCCGCAAGGGCTGTTCAAAATCGAGGCCGGCGGCTATCAGCCTTTGCTCGGGAAATCTTACGCCGAGCTGGAGGCAGCGAGTCGAACGATGCACAAAAGCCAGGGCTTCGGTGTGAACATCGATCGCGGCGCGCAGAAAGAGTTCTTCAAGTTGCTCGACGGCAAACCGGTGGAGGAGGGGAATCTTTTCAGCGGCATCGATGCAACGTGGAGGCGCGTTCCGAAAGGCGCGGACCTTGCGCGGAAAATTGATGCACTCATCGCGCGCTACGACGTCAAACATCCGGCAGCCTCGGTTC
>JACCZX010000474.1 GCA_013695705.1 Burkholderiaceae bacterium
CAGCTCGAAATCGGTTTGCGGGTTGTAGGCCAGCTTGCGATACAGCGCTGGCGCGGTGGACATGCCGATGTGATGCAACAGAACCGTGTAACCGTCGGCCGTCGCGTTCTTCACGCGCGTGGCCCCGACCGTACCGCCGGCGCCGCCCACATTTTCTATCACGAGAGTCTGGCCAAGCGGCTTCGTCATCGCCTGTCCAAGCGAGCGAGCGACGGTGTCGGTTGGACCGCCCGCGGTGAACGGAACCACAATCGTCACCGGCTTTGCCGGGTACCCTTGGGCAGCGGCGAAACTTGCGGTCAGCGATACTGCAATCGCGGCCAGCGGCCGCAGTGATCTGATCATCGTTATCTCCTGATGTTCGGCTCTTAAACTGGCGGGCCTGTGCGCATGGCGATTCTAACTGTGCTTGGGACGCTAGGGGCGCAAAATCTTTCTCGTCCCATTGGGATTAACGCTTGTTGGTCCGGAACTTAGCGGGCTTATCTCACGCAAATTCGCTGCCAGACTCGCTGCATATAAACCCGCAACCTCACACACCTAGATCGCTGCGCTGATCGCTTTTCCGAGATCAACGGTGCCGGCGGTACCGCCGATATCGCGCGTCAGCGGTGCGTGCTTGGCGCCGGCGGCGAGCGTAGATTCAATTGCAGACAGCACAGCCGCGGCGGCCTCAGCATGACCGAGCCAGTCGAGCATCATCGACGCGCTCCAGATCTGGCCGATCGGATTTGAAATTCCCTGCCCCGCGATGTCCGGCGCTGAACCGTGAACCGGTTCGAACAGCGACGGTGCCGAACGATCAGGGTTCAAATTGGCCGATGGTGCAATGCCGATCGTGCCGGTACACGCCGGTCCAAGGTCCGAAAGGATGTCGCCGAATAGGTTGGACGCCACGACCACGTCAAACCAGTCGGGGTTTCGCACGAAGTGCGCGGTCAGTATGTCGATGTGAAACTTGTCGACCCGGACGCCTTCGTAGCTGGCGGCCATCGCCTCGACTCTCTCGTCCCAGAACGGCATCGTGATCGAGATCCCGTTGCTCTTGGTGGCCGAGGTCAAGTGCTTCTTCGCCCGGTTGCTCGCAAGGTCAAACGCAAACCGCAGGGCGCGATCGACGCCGTGTCGTGTCATCACCGTTTCCTGCATTGCAATCTCGCGCTCGGTTCCTTCGAACATGCGGCCGCCAATCGAGGAGTACTCGCCTTCAGTGTTCTCGCGCACGACCACGAAATCGATTGCTTCAGGCGCCCACGGCTGACCGTTGCGATCAACCAGCGGCGAGCGGATTCCCGGCATCAGCTTGCACGGGCGCAGGTTCACATACTGATCGAACTCGCGCCTGAACTTCAAGAGTGATCCCCACAGAGAGACATGATCGGGCACCGTCGCCGGCCACCCGCAGGCGCCGAAAAAAATTGCGTCGGCGCCTTCGATGCGCGATTTCCAGTCGGACGGCATCATCGCGCCGTGCTTCGTGAAATAGTCGCAGCTTGCGAAATCGTGATGCTCGTACGCCAGGTCGATCGAATATTTGCGCGCGGCCGCATCCAGGGCGCGCAACCCTTCCGGCACCGTTTCCTGGCCGATACCATCACCGGCGATTACTGCGATTCGCTGCGTCATTACTCCTCCAGGAAACGCGTGAAGTCCGAAACCGGCGCGCGCTCGGTTACCAGCGTATTTTCGATCTTAGTATTGTCAGCGTAACCAAGCGACATGCCGCACACCACCATCGCGCCGGCATCGAGCTGCAGCTCGCGCGCGATCACGCGGTGAAATTGCGTGAAAGCTGCCTGCGGGCAGGTATCGAGTCCGCGCGCACGCGCAGCAATCATCACGTTCTGCAAAAACATTCCGAAGTCGAGCCAGCTGCCCTGCTCCAGGATGCGATCGATTGTAAAAATAATCCCGACGGGCGCATCGAAGAACACGTAGTTGCGCCCGTGTTGCGCGTGCATCTGCGACTTGTCTTCGCGGCCGATGCCGAGCAGGCCATATAGATCCCAGCCGATCTTGCGTCGTCGCGCCAGGTACGGATCGACCCACTGGGTTGGGTAATACGCGTATTCCTCGGTGTGTTCCTTGCGCTGCACGGCGTCGTCGTACACCGCCATGATGGCTTTGCTCAGCCGCGTTTTGGCTGCTTCGGTGACTACCGTGGCCTGCCACGGCTGTGTATTGGTGCCCGACGGAGCCCGCGCTGATATGCGCAGAATCTCGTCAACCGTTGCGCGCGGCACGGGAGTCGAAAGGAACGCGCGCACCGAGCGTCGCGTGGTGATCGCATGGTCAACCACGCCATGGCTGTCCAATGGGTCGCGCGCTCTCATGGCGTGATCTTCTGCAGCGCGGTTCGCAATACGGCCGGCAGCTGCGTCGGCTTCCTGGTTGCGCGATCGACATACACGTGGACGAAATAACCCTGCGCGCTGGCGGCGTCGGCGCCTTCGGCAAAAATCGCTATCTCGTAACGCACACTTGATGATCCCATCGTGCTCACTCTTAATCCGGCTTCGATCGCCTGTGGAAATGCAAGCGGCGCAAGATACCGGCAATGTGTTTCCACCACGAATCCGACCACAGTGCCGCGCTGCGGATCTAGCACCGCGGATTGCATCAGATACTGGTTGACCACAGTGTCGAACCAGCTCAGGTACACCACGTTGTTGACGTGCCCATAGGCATCGTTGTCCAGCCAGCGCGTGGTGATGCGGTGAAAGTATCGGTAGCCGGTGCGCGGGTGGGGCTGCTCTCGCTCGATCGTCACGGAAGTACCCGAGGGTCCTGTTCTATTCGCCTGCGTTTACCGGATGTCAGAACGATCGCGACGCCGGCCATCGTCACCAGCACGCCACCCCAGGCGAGCGGACCCAGCAGTTCGCCGAACATCAGCCACGCGAGAAGTGCGGTGGTAGGCGGGGTCAGATAAAGCAGGCTCGCGACCTCGGTGGCACGACCGCGTCGAATCATCACTAGCAACAGGGTAATTGCGATCAACGAGAGCGCAACGATCGACCAGAGTAGCGCCAGCCAAAACTCGAGCGTGTGATCGACCGCCAGAGATTCGGTCGCGATCGCAAGCGGTAACAGCACGATGAAAGATGCAGCAAACTGAATCACGCTGCCGGTGCGCAAATCGATGTCAGCGACATGCTTTTTTTGATACAGCGTGCCGGCCGTAATGCCCGCCAGCGCCAGCACAGTTACCAACAGCGCCGTCGGCGCCACGCCCGCCAGGGTCAGGCGGTCCGATAAAACCAGCGCGATGCCGAGGAAGCCGATCAGCAGGCCAACCCATTGCGCGCGCGATGCACGCTCGCCGACGGTGAATGCCAGCATCGCGGTTGCCAGCGGCTGTGTTCCCACCAGCAGTGCAGAAATGCCGGCCGGCATACCGAGCGCGATACCGACCCAAACGCCGCCGAGGTAGGTGGCTTGCAACAACACACCGACGATCGCCACATCGCGCCAGACGCGCGCCGATCTTGGCCAGGGCGCGCGGGTGATCGCAACGATCGGCAGCAGTATCGCGATGACGCCTGCGAAGCGGTACAAAAGAAACGTCAGCGGCGGCGCGTGTGGAGCCGCGTACTTGGCGACGATGAAGCCCGTGCTCCAGAGCAGCACGAAAATCAACGGAGCCGCCGCCAGCCACGTCATTTGCCCCGTCCACACGTTTTTAGTGCGTTGCATCAAATCCGCTTGACTTAGGTCGTGCACACCCTAAAATTCGGTTTGTGCAATGCAGCATCCGAGCCCTTATTTCAATCATCAAGGGACGTTCTTAAACCACCATGAGGAGTGTTCAAATGTTTGCAACCCCCGCGCAATTTACGGAAATCCAAAAAGGTCAAATGGACGCCGCCATCGCGTTGAGCCAAACCTGGTTTGACGCTGCCGAGCGTTTCATGGGCTTGAACCTGGCCGCCGCCAAAGCCACGATGGAAGAATCGGTCGAGCGTACGCAAGCGATGTTGTCGGTCAGGGATGTGCAGGAATTGCTAGCTCTGTCCGGCGGCATGACCCAGCCTTCGCTCGAAAAAGCTGTGAGCTATTCGCGCAATGCGTACAGCATTGCCAATGGTGCGAGCACCGAGGTGTCGCGCATTGTCGAGGCGACGATTGCGGAGAACAACAAGCAAGTGGCACAGCTGATCGATTTCGCCGCGAAAAACTCGCCGGCCGGTTCCGAGCCAGCAGTGTCGATGCTCAAGAGCGCCGTCGCCGCTGCCAATACCGCCTACGACACGTTTGCCCGCGCCACGCGTCAAGCCGTTGAAATGGCAGAATCGAACGTGTCTACCGCAACCTCGGTCACGATGAAGGCCGCGTCGGCCGCCAATGATTCGGTCAAGGGTTCGGTCAAGCGCAAAGCTGCTTAATAACTTCACGTTGACCAGAGCAGGCAGATTGGTGACGCGAATAATGACCTGTTAAAGCGCAAAGTTGGCGGGCAAACCCGCTTAACTTTGCGAATCCTACGGCGAAGAAGCGCGTACAAAGACGTTGGTTGTCTCCTTGGCACCACGGTCCGGGCTAACGCCCAGACACCTTCTGTCTCCTCCTTGGGTGGTGCTTTCAAGCCCGATCTTCTAGATCGGGCTTTTTTTATTCCGGAAACTGGGCACTGAACTCGGCTCCCAGTCCCAGTACACCCGCCTTCAATTCACCGAACGCCCGCTCGATCGCTACGGCCTCCGCTCCCCGCACTCCTAGTTCGACGTGACGTCGCGCGGGCTTGCCGTCGGCGCCGTCTCCCACCGACGGCAGGCTGAACGAGCGCACACCCGGAAATTTTCGCTCGATGTCTTCCATCAGCGGCGTCAGCAGCGACTCAGCAACTTCGAAAACGATTAACGAGCGCTCGATGCGCGAGTGCGTATGAAACTGATGTGTGTAGTGCGTATCGAGCACCCATTCAATCATCGGCCACGCCATCACTGGAAATCCGGGGACAAACCAGTGATCGCGAAGCGAAAAACCGGGAATGCGGTTAAACGGATTGGGAATGACCGAAGCATCTGAAGGAAACTCGCCCATTTGCAGCCGACGTTGATTGTCGGGCGTACTCATGTCTGCGCTGCCCTGCCCTTTAAGCGCCAATGCTGCGCAGCGCTCGGTTATCAACGCCGAGGCCTCGGGATGAAGCTGCAGCGACACCTGCGCGGCGGCCGCAGCCGCTTGCCGCGTATGGTCATCGGGCGTAGCGCCGATGCCGCCGCAACTGATGACAACATCACCGCTTACAAACGTACGGCGGTAAAGTTCAATCAACTCATCGCGATCGTCGCCGATGTAGTGCGACCAGGCGAGCTGCAGACCACGTGCACCGAGTAGCTCGATGACCTTGCTCATGTGTTTGTCTTCGCGCTTGCCCGACAGGATCTCGTCGCCAACGATGATCAAGCCAAAGCGCACCGACGCCCGCGGCAGGTTCATGCAGAACTGTTCAACATGCGACGCAGCCCGAGCCATTGTTGCGCCCAAAAACCTCGGCCATAGTCCCGCGCGACGCCGTCAGGCGCACAAAGCTGATCCCGAATTCCGGTCGGCTCGACGTGCCTGCAGTAATCGGCGGTGCCGAAGAGCATGTCCCAGAGAGGAAACAAGACGGCAAAATTGCAGCCAAGATGACGACCTTCATGACCGACGCCGATCGCATGATGGCGACGATGAAAAATCGGGCTGACGATTAGCCGTCCCGCCGGTCCGAGCGACCAGCGCACGTTGGCGTGCTGCAGACTTTGCAGCATGCGCGCAGCGACGATGAGCCCGACGAATTGCGCCGGCTCGACACCGATCGCCAATGCGATCGACGCCTTCAACCCGTCCCGCACCAAATCATCGAGCAAATGGTTGCGATCGTCGCTCCACAGCGACATCTGCTGCTGCGAGTGATGCAGCGCGTGCAGTGCCCACCACCAGCGCCAGCGATGCTGTGCGCGATGCATCCAGTAATCGGCAAGGTCGAGGACGACCAGATAAACCAGGAAGCCGATGATCGGAACATCGGCGACGCCGGCCCAGGCGTTCTCGAGTTGAAACGGAGTGAAGCCCACGTCGCGCAACCCAGCCGCAGCGTCGTCGAGCAGCGGCGACAGCAACAGGAACAAGCCGAGAGGAATGAGTCCCAGGCGATTGAGCAGCGTGTACAGGACATCAACACGAGTCTGATCGCGATCGCTCCACTGTTCGGCCGGCGCCAGCCGCTCAAGCGGCCGTAGCAACACGTATAGCGCTACGACCTGAACAACGCCGAGCAGGAACCATTCGACCGCGACAAAGCCTTCTTCCTGAAATCGCATCGCACCGAGCGAAAACAGCGTCGGTTGAACCAGGCTTTCGAAGAGCCATGCCTGAGCATCGGTGAAACTCGCGGCGACCGCATCGGACACGCTTTCGATCATCGCGCAGCCTTGATCGGTGCGGTCGAGTTCAACTGCGCCAACGGCTCGGTCGCTCGATATTGCGGGTGTTCGATTAGCGTGCGAAAGCAAAATCCCCGCTGCTTCAGCGTGGCGATCAGCGGATCGAGCGTTGGTGCGAACGCATCCTTGCGCGACCAGATGCCGAGATGCGCCATTAAAACGTCGCCATCGCGCACGTCGGCAAGCGCCCGCCGTAACAGCGCCTGGTTCGAGGTCGACTCCGACGGAAGCTCATCGCCGAGGAAGCCGGCCGGCGACCAGTGCACATGGGCGAAGCCGCACGTGCGGGCCGCAGCAATCGCATTAGACGTAGTACGCCCTCCCGGTGCCCGCCATATCGCGTCGAGGCCGCGGCCGGTGTGTTCGCGAAACGCTGTATCCGGTCCGCGAAGTTCAGCACAAAACTGCGCAGGCAATAACTTGAGCGACGTACCCTGTGCTTCGCCGAACTGTGGCCGATAGCTGATCGTCGCTGCTGCGTCGGGACCAATCCGCCCATGCCGCCAGGTGTGGCTGCCAAATGCGTGTCCTTCGCCCGCCCGTGCGCGCCAGTACGCTGCCCACGACGCATCAAGTGCGTGATCACCACGTGACGTTTTCTCGTTCGCCAGAAAAAAAGTTGCCTTCACGTCGTGTTTGGCCAATGTTGCGGCGATCTCCTCGGCGTGCCGCATATTTCCCGTATCAAGCGTTAAATACATACTGGCCGAGCAATCAGCCACGCGCGGCGCTGCACTGAATGCTGGACTCAAACCGAAGAGCGCGGCAAATGCCAACGTGCAGAAAATGGCCCGCACAGTCTCACTTCCAGGGAGCGCTGTTGCTGAAGAAAATTCCATGTGGGGAACGCCCAACCTTGACCGTGTGCACAACTTTGCGCTGGGGTACATCGATCACCGCAACCTGCTTGATCCAACGCTGGGTGACCCACAACTGCGTACCGTCGGCGCTTAACTCCATGCAATCAGGCCCGCCAGGCACCGCAATGTCGTATTTTTTTTCCAGCGAAATCTGATCGATCACGCTGACCGAGTTCTCGACACGGTTGGAGACGAATAAGTGCCTGCCGTCACCAAGCGGACGGAAGTTGTGCGCGCCTTTGCCGGTTTTGATTCTCTTGACCGATTGTTGCGTGCGCCAATTGATGACTTCGACCGAATCCGCGCCGGTGAGTCCGACCAGCAAGTGCTTGTCATCAGGCGTCATCCATAATCCCGCCGGCATCGCGCCGACTTTCATCTTCCACAGCAGCGTATGGTTAGTCAGGCTGATTGCCGCGACTTCATCACTATCCTGCAGCGTGACGAAAGCCAAGCGACTATCAGCCGAGAACGCGATGTGACTCGGCGTCTTCGCGGCTGCAATCGATTTCACAAGCGTCAGCTCCGCTCCGCGCGCCGCATACACGTCGACTCGGTTGAGCCGATTGCCGGCTGAGATGAACCAATTCTTGTCGGGCGAATATCCGATCTGATAAGGGTCTGGAATGCCGCGCAACCGACGCACCACCTCACCGCTTTTCGGATCGAGAAACATCAGATCGTTGCCGGCCGCGTTTGCGACAACCAGAAAAGAGCCGTCGGGCGTCGTCATCAGATGGTGCGGCTCCTTGCCGACCTCGTAGCGTCGGAGCTCCTTGCGCGATTCCTGGTCGATCAGACTGACAGATGCGTCTCCTGAATTCAGCACAACAACCACGCCCGCGTACGCGGCGCTCGTTGCAAGTGCGAGTGCCCAACATAACGCGTGCGCAAAGATTGCGCTGCCAAATTTCACTTTCATCGTCGGCCTCGGCTCGAATGCTTCCACGTGAATTCTAATTGACTGCAGTAGCCACAAAAAGAATAAACCGTGCAACGCGCATGCAATTTGCCGGTCCAAACCGCAAGGACGGCAGGCGCTAACGCAGCTTTCCAAGCGATGCGGTGTCCTTTTCTGTGATTTAATCAAATGGCCTACTCGAACAGGTCGCAATCTCGGAGGTTGTTCATGGCATTTGGCCTCAAGTCGATCACGGTCACGGTTGCGGTTCTTGCCGCCGGTTGCGCTACGCAAGCGCCCACCGGCAGCGCAGTCGCAGCCAATCCCGCTGCGGGCGACGTCAAAATGTCGGCCGCCGCCGCACCGTTGACGGCGGCTGAGCTCCAGGTGGTCACCGCGCAGTTCGGGGTGTTTGGCGCTGATCCAAACGGGCGTCGACTGTTATACGAAACAGATAAGTTCCCCGCGATACCCGCAGCGCCTTACGGTTGGTACATCCTTTTTAAAACCAGTAAGCCGACTGTCGTCTGGCGCGAGGAATTCGAGTTGCCCGAAGTGCCCCCGACCTGGGGGCCGGGAGAGGCGATGGGCATTTTCAGCATTTCGCCCGACCGCAGAACTGCGGTCACCGAGCGCATCATTCCGACACGACTTGGGTTTATCGCCAACGAGTGGCGCTATGCCCCGGGTGATCCCATCGGCGCGCACAAGATGCGCGTCTACATCGATGGCCAACTGGTCCGCGAATTCAGTTTCGATATCGAAAAAGGTCCGGATGATCAGCGCGGGAATCGCCGCGGCCCAAATCGGAGCGATTCGAAGTCCACGACCTAGCGGCGACCCGCTCCGCGCGGCGGCTTTTCAAGCGCGTTTGTTGCCCGAGCGATGCTCGGCGGTCGCCTTCAGCGGATCCCACTCCGCGTCTTCTGACCGACTTGGCGGCTGCGTTTTGCGTTGGCCACTATCGGTCACATTGGGTGCATCGGCTGGCCGCGGACCGGTAACACTGTCGACTTCACCAGCGGGGCTTTTGCTTTTCACCCTCGCCCGCTCATCCTCACGCATCGCATCGGCCGCGCCCTCAATTGGCGCCGCCAGTGTGGCGACCCATCCCTGAATCGCCTCGCTGT
>JACCZX010000483.1 GCA_013695705.1 Burkholderiaceae bacterium
GCGCGCATCACCGGCGCGCAGGTCATGATGGCAGTGACCGAGATGAACGACGAGGGATACGTGTTGCACTTCGAGGCGCCGTGGCCGGATTTTCCCGGCGACTCGATCGAAGCCGATACCGAGCGCATGAATCGCGAGATCGAGCGTTGGGTTCTTAAGATGCCCGATCAATACATGTGGACGCATCGGCGGTTCAAAACACGCCCTGTAGGCGATCCGAAGCTTTATGGCCGCGCGGCGCGCCGGTCGACATAAGCCGATGAAACTCCGATTCACAAAAATGCACGGCGCCGGCAATGATTTTGTGATGCTTAATGGAATCGCGCAGCGCATCGATTTATCGACAGCACTGTTGCGTGCGTTGGCCGACCGCCGTTTCGGCGTTGGTGCTGATCAGATCCTGCTGGTCGAGGCTGCGTGCGAAGCCGGTGTCGATTTTCGCTACCGCATCTTCAACAGTGACGGAGGAGAAGTCGAGCAGTGCGGCAATGGCGCCCGCTGCTTCGTCAAGTTCGTGCGCGATGAAGGGTTGACCGAGAAATCAGCGATCAAGGTGCAAACCCTCGGCGGCGTCATCGAGCCGCGGCTGCAAGCCAATGGCGAAGTGTCGGTCGACATGGGAAGGCCGCGATTCGATCCTGCCGATGTGCCGTTTACCACGACGGGATTGACACCTGTCATCGAGCACAGTGAGAGACTGTGGACAATTGACATCGCGCATCCCGCAACAGTCGCGGTGCTATCGATGGGTAATCCGCACGCGGTGCAGACGGTAAATGACGTCGAATTGGCGGCGGTTCTGATCGACGGACCGCTGATCGAGCAACATCACCGGTTTCCAAGCCGGGTGAACGCCGGCTTCATGCAGATCGTCGATCGTCACTGTATTCGGCTGCGCGTATGGGAGCGTGGCGCGGGCGAGACGCTCGCGTGCGGTACGGGGGCATGCGCGGCCGTCGTCAGCGGGATTCGGCGCGGGTTGCTCGATACTCCGGTTAAAGTGATTGCGCGTGGCGGCGAGTTGACGGTCGAGTGGAACAATTGCGCGACCGCGGCGCAATCGGTGCTGATGACCGGTTCCGCGACCACGGTATTTGTAGGCGAGATCGACACCTGAGTGACATCGAAATCTGAGCGACACCGAAATCTGAGCGACACCGAAATCTGAGCGACATCAAAATCTGAGCGAAATCGAAATCTGAAAGGACTATGACAACCATGCAGGCTCAAGACATTGCGCAGTACCTGTCACGCCACAGCGACTTCTTCGAGCAGCATCCGCAGTTGCTGTCGCAGATGCAGTTGCCGCATCCGCACGAGGGCCAGGCGATTTCGCTGGTCGAGCGTCAATCGCTGATGCTGCGCGAGCGCGTCAAAACGCTCGAAAGCAGGGTCGCAGAGATGGTACGCAACGGCCAGGAAAATGATGCGATGGCGGACAAGCTGATCGTTTGGATTCGCTCCCTGTTGAGCGAAACGAACGATGCGCTGCTGCCTGCGACCTTGTTAGGTGAACTAAAAAATGTTTTCGACGTTCCCTATGCGGGTCTTCGCTTGTGGCGCACCCGACCCGATCTCGCGGTGCTCGATTGCGCGCAGCCGGTGGATAGCGACACCGTCAGTTTTGCCAACAGCATGCGCGTGCCATTTTGCGGGTCAAATGTAGGGTTCGAAGCGGCTTCGTGGCTCGAGCACAACGGTACCGTGCAAACTGTGGCGTTGCTTCCTCTTCGAGCTGGCGCGTTGTTTGAAGCGCAGTCCGAAGCCAGTACAGAAACATTCGGCATGCTGGTGCTCGGATCGACTGACCCCGATCGGTTTCATTCGTCAATGGGCACTGCGTTTCTGGAGCGTATCGGTGAGCTTGCCAGCGCGGCCCTGGCGCGGCTGACGGTCTAGTCGCCAGCCTCAGTGGCAAGCGCGCTGGTCGAGCAGTTTCTTGGCGAGCTTTCTGCGCAGCGCCGCGCATCAAAACATACGCTGTCTGCTTATCGCGCAGACCTTGACAAGCTGATCGGGTTTGCCGGCACGCAGCCACTGGCCGCGCTCACCATCCACGACGTTCGCCGCCACGTGGCGGCCTTGCACTCGACGGGCCTTTCACCAGCGTCGATTGCACGCACGTTATCGGCGTGGCGCTCGATGTACAGGTGGTTGTGCGAACGCGGTGCGGCGCCAGCCAACCCGGTGGTGGGTGTACGCGGGCCCAGGCGCAACAAGCGATTACCCAAGGCGCTGTCGGCTGATCAGGCAGTCATGTTCGCGCAAAAGCCGGCGGGCCAAACAATACTGGCGCTGCGCGACCACGCAATCGTCGAACTCCTGTATTCAAGCGGGCTGCGTTTGGCCGAGCTGGTTTCGCTTGATTGGCGCTACTTTGAGGCAGCGATGCCGCACTCTGCGTCGATAAGCTGGATCGATCTTGTCGCGGCTGAGGCAACCGTCTTTGGCAAGGGCGGCAAGACGCGCGCCGTACCGATCGGCGCGCCGGCCTGCGCGGCGCTCTCGGTGTGGCTGGCCTCGCGCTCGGCGGTCGCTCGGCGAGACGAGCGCGCGCTGTTTGTCTCCGCGGGCGGTGCTCGCCTGTCGGCGCGCAGCGTCCAATCCCGTCTGGCACTGCTGTCACGCAAGCTCGGCCTCGGCATTCACGTGCATCCGCACGTCTTGCGACACAGCTTCGCCTCGCATTTGTTGCAGTCGAGCGGTGATTTGCGCGCGGTGCAGGAACTGTTGGGGCATTCGAACATTTCAACCACACAGATTTACACCCGGCTCGACTGGCAGCATCTGGCCAAGGCGTACGACGCTGCGCATCCACGCGCCAGGCGTCGCAGCTAGTCCGGTTTCGGACACGCATTTCCTCTAAACTCCTGCCCCTTCGCGAAGTTAACGACTCCGGGTTTGGCAGGGCAGTTTATGGAAGCAAACGTCAGGCAAGCGAACGTCAGCGCGACGGACACCAGTGCGTCGCAGGTGCCGGTCACCGTGCTTACGGGATTTCTCGGCGCCGGCAAAACTACACTGCTGAATCGCATTCTTACCGAGCAACACGGTCACAAGATCGCGGTCATCGAGAACGAATTTGGTCCGGAGGGGATCGATAACGAGTTGCTGGTTTCCGAGCCCGGCGAGCAGATCGTCGAGATGAACAACGGGTGCATTTGCTGCAGCGTGCGCGGTGACCTGGTGCGCATCCTGAACGAATTGAAAGCGAAGCGCCAATCCGGCGCGCTTAGCTTCGAGCGCGTAATCATCGAGACCACCGGCATGGCGAATCCGGGACCGGTGACGCAGACCTTCTTCATGGACGACAGCGTGTCGTCGTACTACCTGCTCGACGCGGTGATCACGGTGGTCGATGCGAAGCACGGGCACGACACGCTCGATCGGCAACCCGAAGCACAAAACCAGGTCGGGTTTGCCGATCGGATTCTGATCAGCAAGATCGATCTCGTGTCGCCGGCCGACGCGCAGTCATTAAAGGACCGGTTGATGCACATGAATCCACGCGCGCCGATCAGGCACGTCAATTTCGGCGAAGTGCCGATCAAGGATGTGCTCGATCTGCGCGGGTTCAATCTGAACGCGATTCTCGAGATCGATCCCGATTTTCTCGCCGGCGAGCACGCAGCGGCGGCGCACGATGATCATCATCAGGAGGAGCACGGTCAGCACGGCGATGATGCTCACCATCATCACCACGACGATGCGATCAAGGCGTTCGTTTTTCAGTCGAAGCGGGCGTTCGATCCGGCCCGGCTCGAAGAGTATCTAGGCACGCTGACCCAGGTTTACGGGCAGGACATGCTTCGGTATAAAGGCGTGCTTTTCATGAACGGCAGCAACCGCCGCACGATTTTTCAGGGCGTTCACATGCTGATGGGCGCTGATGTGGGGCGTCCGTGGGCAAGCCATGAAAAGCCTTCCAGCAAGATGGTCTTCATCGGCCGCAATCTGCCGAAAGAAGCAATCGTCAAAGGTCTTGAGGCGTGCCTCGCGCGCTGACAGTTCAAACAGAATTCTCAACGAGGTACTGAGCGATGGCGGCAGCAAAGAAACTGGCCAAGAAAATTTCCAAGGTCGCAAAAAAGGGCGCCAGGAAAATTGTGCACAAGGTTGCCAGGAAACCGATCGCAAAAAAATCGGCGGCGCGCAAGACGAAGCCTGCTCCGGCCAAGCGTAACTCTGCGGGCAAAACGAAAACGCACAAGCCGGCGAAGGCTGCACAGCCTTCCAAATCGGTGCCGTCGAGCAAGGGGAAATCTCAGGAAAAAGCGGTGAAAACAACCGCGCCGGTCAAGCCGGGGATGCCGTCCGGTAGGCCGCGCGGCGGCAGGCCGGCCCGAGCCGTGAAGGTGCAGAGGCAGATACCGCCGATGCCCGCGCCGGGACTGGCGAATTCGGGTCCGGTAACCGCACCGCCCAAGGTCGCTCCAGCGCCATCGCCGAAAGACCTGGCGGCAGCGCACGACTACCTGCTGGCGCGCTCGGCTACTCGCAGTGAAGCGCCGGTCGTGGTCAACGGCAAGCGTCTTCCAACTGAAGAACAATTGTTGAAGACGCGTGAAGCCGACTACATGAACGGTGAACAGCTCGCTTACTTCAAGCATCGTCTGCAGCAAATGGAGGGTGAGCTGTTGCAAAACGCCGATGAGACGACCGAGCATCTGCGCGAAACGGTAATCGTTCCCGATCCTGCGGACCGCGCCACCATCGAGGAAGAGCACGCACTTGAACTACGTACGCGCGATCGCGAGCGGAAGCTGCTGAAGAAGGTGCAGCAGTCGCTGGGCCGGATCGAGAGCGGTGACTATGGTTATTGCGAAGAGACGGGCGACCCGATTGGAATTCCGCGACTTCTCGCGCGACCCACTGCCACGCTGTCTCTCGAGGCACAGCAGCGGCGTGAGATGAAACAGAAAATGTTTGGTGACTGATGAAGATGCAAGAGGCGGCGCTGCCCCTCTTGGAGCTCCCCCAACTCGGTGGCGGCATGGCTTCTTCGTACTCCGGATAACCGACAGACGGGATTCCGGTGTAGATCGACGGTTTGCGACGAGTCTTAGTTGTTACTATCAAATGCGATGAGTGCGAGCTCACTCGAACACGGTATCAAGCGCGACCGCATCGACCATCAAACCGTTAGATGCTTCCGGACTTAGGCGAAAAGGGTTACTTGTTTCCGGTGTTTCCGCGGGGTGGCGAACGGTCGGAGGGTGCCAAAATCGTGCATGTGCGTTTCGTCGCTCCCAGCGCCGTCGATTCTGACAGTGCGGTAGTACAAACCGAGAACCGGTAAATCCCTAGTGGCTTTTTCCTTCTTCAAGAAAGATTCGAAAGAGGCGGAACCCGCAAGGTCAGGTTCGCGCACTTCGGTTGCGCGCGCGCTCCCGGGTCCTGTCAATCGCAATCCCGCATCGACCGTGGCGCGCGGAACGCAGGGTCCTCCGACCAGCAACACGATGGCGGACAAGGATCTGCATCGCACGCTCGCGCTGGAAACCGCCGCGAAGATCGATGCGATCGAATCCGAAATGGCGCGCGACTTTCTTCGTCCCGGCGGCGCGCCGTCAATGTTTTCGAACTCGGCCGCCAATTCAACGCTGCAACGGGCATCGCAACAACCCGATGCGGCAGCGGTGCCCGTCAGCGCGAAAAGCGATAAGCCCGCCGAGCCGCTCGACATCATTTCGGAAGATTGGGCCGGCAATGCCAACGCGCTTGAGTTATCGTCCGAAGGCGGTGGCTCCGCCATCGAGGAGACCGCCATCCTGTTTGCCAACGGGCTGATCGAGCCGGCGGAAGCTGGGCTGCGCGCAGCGATTCAAACCGATCAACTCAGCGGCGATTCAGCGCAGCGCGGCTGGCTGATGCTGTTCGAGCTGTTGCAGCAACGTGCCGACAGGGCGGGGTTCGACAGTTTGACGATCGAATACGTGCTGCGTTTCGAGAGCTCACCGCCGGCCTGGATTGACTACAAGGATGAGCTCGACGCTGCAGCGGCAATGGTAGCGGGACGCTCGATTCAACCGGCGGCTGCGCCGGTCATTTTGCTTCCTGAGCTGGTCGACGAAGGTGTCGTCAAGCATCTGGAGCAGTTGAAGAATCACTCGCTTTCACACCAGTCGATCACATTGGACTCATCAAACGTGCGCAGCGTGGATCCAGTCGGCGCTGAGTTGTTATTGCGCGTGATCAACGCGTTCAAGCGCGCCAGTCACGAGCTGTTGCTGCAGGGAGCCGATCAGCTGGTAACGCCTTTGCGTGCCGCAGTTGAAGCCGGTCGGCGTGATCCCAGCGACGCGGTCTGGATGCTGCTGCTCGAAGTATTTCGTCTGCTGAATCGTCAGCACGATTTCGAAGAAACCGGAATCCAGTATTGCATTACCTATGAAGTATCGCCGCCGTCATGGGAACCGGCGCCGCCGAACCTGAAGACGCGTGCCGCGGTGCCGAAGATGGTGGTGGCAGAGCCAGTGGATGGCTTGTCATGGCGCGGCACGTTGCGCGGTGAAGGCGAGCCTCAATTTAGTCGCCTTATGTCTGCCTCACGTCTCGACAAGCGGCTTGTGGTTGATTGCATGTATCTGAAAAGAGTCGAGTTTTCGACTGCGACCGGCATGCTGGCAATGGTTACCAAAGTCCGGCAGAACGGCGCGAGCATCGAATTTCGCAACGTCAATTATCTGATTGGTGCACTGTTTGCATTGCTGGGCGTCGACGCTGTCGCGCAAATCCAGTTGCGCAGGGTCTAGAAGTTATCTAACGCGTCCCTATCTACACCCGTATTCTTGCGGCTCCACGGATCGGGTTTCACCAATGGAAGTTTTTCACGGGACGACAATCGTCTCCGCGCGTCGCGGGGCCAGGGTGGCCATGGGCGGCGATGGTCAAGTCACGCTCGGCAACATCATCGTCAAGCAAGGCGCGAAGAAAGTACGCCGGCTTCACCATGATCGCATCCTCGCGGGCTTCGCCGGCGCCACCGCCGATGCGTTCACCTTGTTCGAGCGCTTCGACGCCAAACTCGACAAGCATCAGGGCAACCTGATGCGCTCTGCCGTAGAACTCGCCAAGGACTGGCGCACCGACCGCATCCTGCGGCGGCTCGAAGCGATGCTCGCGGTGGCCGACAAGGAAACTTCGCTGATCATCACCGGCACCGGCGACGTGCTCGAGCCCGAATCCGGCCTGATCTCGATTGGCTCCGGTGGTCCGTACGCCCACGCTGCCGCGCGTGCGCTGCTCGACAATACCGAGCTGCCACCGGTGGAATTGGTGAAGAAAGCACTAGAGATCGCCGGTGATCTTTGTATTTATACAAATCAGCATCACACGATCGAGTCGATCGACTAGTGACGAACGCAATGACGCTTTTCCTCGCCTTTGTACTTGCGCCGGGCGCATGGCCGCCCAAAGCCCGGCGCACTAACTAATCGAACGGTGCACGTGCGACCGCGAAGCGGTCGCGTACACCCTCGACGCCTCCGTCATGATGACCCCCCGCGAAATCGTTCACGAACTCAACAAGCACATCGTCGGCCAGGACCGTGCCAAGCGCGCAGTTGCCGTCGCGTTGCGCAATCGGTGGCGCCGGCAACAGGTCGCCGAGCCGTTGCGCTCCGAGATCACGCCAAAGAACATATTGATGATCGGTCCCACAGGGGTCGGCAAGACCGAAATCGCGCGCCGCCTGGCAAGACTCGCCGATGCGCCGTTCATTAAAGTCGAAGCTACAAAGTTCACCGAGGTCGGCTACGTCGGCCGCGATGTCGACACAATTATTCGTGACCTGGTTGACATCTCGATCAAACAGACGCGCGAATCAGAAACCAAAAAGGTGGCTGCCCGCGCACAGGATGCCGCTGAGGACCGCGTGCTTGACATCCTGGTGCCGCCCGCGCGCGATGTTGGGTTTTCTGCCGCCAATCGTGACGACGAGAATGCGACGCGTCAAAAATTTCGCAAGAAGCTGCGTGAAGGCGAGCTCGACGAAAAGGAAATCGAGATCGAACTGGCAGCGGGGTCTCCAACCATGGAAGTGATGGCGCCGCCAGGGATGGAGGAGCTCACGCAGCAGATTCAGACAATGTTTTCGAATCTCGGCCGCGAGCGGCGCAAGCCGCGCAAGCTGACGATAAAAGAAGCGCTCAAGCTGCTCGCCGATGAAGAAGCGTCGCGCATGGTGAACGACGACGAACTCAAGACGCGCGCGGTTGCGAACGCAGAGGCCAATGGCATCGTGTTTCTCGACGAAATTGACAAGATTGCGTCGCGCTCCGAGCTGCAGGGCGCCGACATATCGCGGCAGGGCGTGCAGCGTGATCTACTGCCGCTGGTCGAAGGCACCACGGTCAATACCAAGTACGGCATGGTCAAGACAGATCACATTCTGTTCATTGCCTCGGGCGCGTTTCATCTGGCGAAGCCGTCGGATTTGATACCCGAGCTGCAGGGACGGTTTCCGATTCGCGTCGAGCTCGATTCGCTGACGGTCGATGATTTCGAGCGCATTTTGAAAACCACCGATGCCAGCTTGACGCAGCAATATGAAGCGTTGCTCGCAACCGACGGTTGTGGATTGCAATTTACCGACGATGGGATTCATCGGTTGGCCGAGATCGCGTTTTCGGTCAATGAGAAGACCGAGAATATCGGAGCACGCCGGCTCTACACGGTGCTCGAAAAACTGCTGGAAGAAGTATCGTTCGCGGCAGGCAGCCAGGTGACCCAGGTTGATGGTCAGCCGTCGCAGGTGCGCATCGACGCGGCCTACGTCGACTCAAAGCTAGCCGATCTTGCACGCGATGAAGATCTCGCGCGCTACGTGTTGTAGTCGAGCGTGCCGAGAATCAGTGAAAGCGAGGCGGGGATGACGATGAAGCGATGGGCAATGGCTGCGGTGATGGCGATGTCGCTGACGGCCCAGGCACAGCGCAGCGCCGAGGTCGAGGTCAAATCGGCCTGGGCACGGCCTACGGTGGCTGGCCAGATGGGCACCGGGGCCTTCATGCAACTGAGATCGAAAGACGGCGCGCGGGTGGTCGGCGCCTCGAGTGAGATCGCTGGCGTAGTGGAGATACACGAGATGGCGATGGACGGCAGCGTGATGCGCATGCGCCCGATTCGTGTTCTCGATCTGCCGCCCGGCAGCAACGTCGAGTTAAAGCCCGGTGGCCATCACATGATGCTGATGGATCTGAAGCGTCCGCTGGCAACCGGCGAAAAAATCAAGGTGGAACTGCGCCTCGAAACACGCGACAAGAAGCTCATTACGCAGCCGATCGAAATCGAAGTTCGGCCGCGCGCTCCGTAGTTGACGACACTCACGCGTGTTATCTTCGCGCGAAAATGGATGCCGCGCCACTCGACACCGCGCTGATCGCACCGCAGCTCAAAGCTGAAATTCTGTCGGAGGCGCTTCCCTACATCCGGCGCTTCCACGGCAAAACCATCGTCGTCAAATATGGTGGCAACGCGATGGTCGATCAAAATCTGAAGGAAGCCTTTGCGCACGATGTGGTGCTGCTGAAGCTGGTCGGCATGAACCCTGTCGTCGTGCATGGCGGTGGCCCCCAGATCGACGAGGCGCTGGAGCGTGTTGGAAAAAAATCGACGTTCGTGCAAGGCATGCGAGTCACCGACGCCGAGACGATGGAAGTCGTCGAGTGGGTTCTGGCAGGCGAAATACAGGGCGAACTGGTGACGCTTATCAATCGGTTCGGCGGCCAGGCCGTCGGCTTGACCGGCAAGGATGGCGGCCTGATTCGTGCGCGCAAGTTGCGCTTGCCGGATATCGCCGATCCAACAAAGACGCACGACCTCGGCCATGTTGGCGAAATCGAGGCAATCAACCCTGCGGTAGTCAAGGCGCTGCAGGATGATGCGTTCATCCCGGTGATCTCGCCGATCGGTTTTGGCGCCGACAATCTGACGTACAACATCAATGCCGATGTGGTCGCCGGCAAGATCGCGGAAATTTTGAAGGCCGAGAAACTTGTGATGCTGACCAACACGCCAGGCGTGCTCGATAAGAGCGGCAGATTGTTAACCGGGCTCTCGGCACGGCAGATCGACGATCTTTTTGCCGACGGCGCGATTTCGGGCGGCATGCTTCCCAAGATTTCATCTGCGCTGGAAGCCGCGAAGAGTGGCGTCAATTCGGTGCACATCATCGACGGCAGAGTCGATCATTGCCTGTTGCTCGAGATCCTGACCGACCAAGGGGTCGGCACGATGATTAGGTCGCACTAATCCCTCTTCGGCGCAGCGCGCCTACCCGCGCGATTAGTACAGAGGCGGGTCGCTCGGTTGCCACGTTCAATCGTGGTCGCGGTAAGCTTCGCGTCCCGTTTTCTGTGCCACGTCTGGAGTTTTCATGGCTGTTCGTCCGGGGCTCATCGGTCGCTTCTTCGGCGGTCTATGG